>JAIRRU010000028.1 GCA_031255815.1 Treponema sp.
GTATCGCGCCGCCGCCATCCCCCGGCCTGTTAATAGTAAAAATACTACCCCCCCCCCCCCCCCCCCCCCCGGACAGCGGCTTAAGGGCAGAAGGTCAAAAAACCGGATCGGTAATAGAAGATCTGTTTCCGCTGAGGCCGGGAAATTCCCGGTTGCGTGTATTAGGCTTGTTCAAGCGCCCCATCGCTTCCCGGACAAGCCTGTTTTCCGTTTCCGCAGTATTGTTAAGCTTCTCTTTTATCCGCCCGGCGGCGGCCAGGCTGCCCGTTCTAAAAGGAGGATCCGGTGAACGCTAAAAACAAAACTTATCTTTCCCGGCTTGCCAAGGATGTCCGCCGGGATTACTGGCTCTATGTTTTTCTGATCCTGCCCCTGGCCTACTACCTGATCTTTAAATACCTGCCCATGTACGGCGCCGTTATCGCCTTCAAGGATTTTAAAATCGGCCTGGGTATCGGCGGAAGCAAATGGGTGGGCCTGCAGCAATTCAACCGTCTCTTCCGCACCCCCGATTTTTTCAAGATCCTTAAAAATACGCTGCTCCTCAACATATACGCCCTGGTGTTCGGCTTCCCCGTCCCGATCATCCTGGCGATTCTCCTTAACGAGGTGCGCAGCTCCTTCTTCAAGCGGATCAACCAGAGCATCCTCTACCTTCCCCATTTTATCTCCGGGGTGGTTCTGGCGGGGATCTTTATCCAGATGCTTTCCCCCAGCACGGGGATAGTGAACATGATCCTCAGGCTCTTCGGGATAAACCCCGTTTACTTTATGGCGAATAACTTCTGGTGGCCTATCATGTTTGTCGTTTCCGGCATATGGCAGGGGGCGGGCTGGGGGTCCATCATTTACCTGGCGGCCGTCTCCTCCATCGATCCGGAACTCTACGAGGCGGCGCGGATAGACGGGGCCAACAAGTTCGCCCAAATTTGGCATATCACCCTGCCGGGGATCAAGGCTACCATCGCCATCATGCTGATCCTCCGGATGGGTTCCATGATGGACGTGGGCTTTGAACACATCTACAACCTCCAGAATTCGGCTGTTTACGACGTGGCGGACGTTATTTCCACCTATGTGTACCGGGTGGGCATTATGGGCGCCCAGTACAGTTATACTACCGCCATCGGGCTTTTTCAGTCGGTTATTTCCCTTATCCTGGTGGTAAGCACCAATAAGATCACCCGGATGATGGGTGAAAACAGCCTGTGGTAAGGAGGCGTTCCGGTGAAAACATCGTGGGGCGAACAGATATTCTACGGGATCAATTATATTATTCTTACGCTGGTCGGGCTTGCCTGCCTCTACCCCTTTGTCTATATCATAGCCACGTCTTTCAGCTCCAGCCGGGCGGTCAGTTCCGGGGAGGTGTTTCTATGGCCGGTGGATTTCAGCCTGGAGGCCTACAGGCAGCTTCTGCTGGACGGGCAGATCTTTATTTCCATGAAGAACACGGTTCTTCTTACCGTGGTAGGAACGTTCCTCTGCATGTTTTCCACCGTCCTCTGCGCCTATTCCCTGTCGAAGAAACGGCTGCGGGGCCGGGGGCCTGTCATGGGTTTTATCGTTTTTACCATGATGTTCTCAGGCGGCATGATCCCCAATTTCCTGCTGATCCGCAATCTGCGCCTTATGGACAGTTACTGGGCCCTCTGGCTTTCGGGGCTCCAGAGCACCTACAATATGATAGTCCTCCGCACCTTTTTCCAGGGGATCCCCGAGAGCCTTGAGGAAGCCGCCCAGATAGACGGCGCGGGGGATCCCTACATCCTGTTCCGCATTGTGCTGCCCCTGTCCGGGGCGGCGCTGGCGACCATCACCCTCTTCTATGCCGTGGGCTGGTGGAACGCCTACTTCAACCCCATGATGTATATTTCTTCTACCGTCAAGTTTCCGCTGATGGTGAAGCTGAAGGCAATGCTGGACGCGGCCCAGATGCTGACTGTTCAGACCCAGACGGGAAGCGGCGGCGGGGCGGCGGAACAGACCATGGTGGCGGCGGAAACCTTTAAAGCGGCGACCATACTGATTTCCGTTGTACCTATTCTGTGCGTGTATCCCTTTTTACAGAAATACTTTGTCAAAGGGGTAATGATCGGATCGGTTAAGGGATAAAGCGTCCTTTGACGCGGTATATATTTTTTACAGGAGGAAAATTATGAACAAAAGAAGCATCGGTTTAGCGCTGTGCTTTTTGACGCTTCTCTCGGCGGCTCTTTACGCCGGCGGGGGCGGCCAGCAGAACAGGGGAGGGACGGCGGATCCCTACGCCAACGCGCCGCGGGAAGTTTCCATGACGATTCTGGATCGGGGCGCGATCCCCGCTTCGGAAGGTTCCTACGAGGACAACCGCTGGGTTCGGTGGATCAACGAAAACTCCCCGGTAAAGGTTAGCTTTGTTCCGGTTCAGCGTTCCGACGCCGCCAGCAAGATAAACGCTCTTTTCGCGGCGGGAACCGCGCCGGACATCGTATGGGAGTACAACAAGCCCTTTATGGATAATCTCTACGCCCAGGGGGTCATTCAGCCGGTGGGCGATTATGTGGAGCAGTACTCTACCGCCTACAAGCAGTACCTGAAAGACAATCCCGATATCGTGCCCTACTTGATGGAAGACGACGGCAAGATGTACGGTATCTCCAGCAAACGCAACATCCTTGGAATCGTGAACCAGAGCATCTGGGTGCGTAACGACTGGCTCAAGAAATTCAATATGCAGGTGCCGAAGACCCAGGCGGAGGCCCTTGCCTTTATGCGGCGGGTCCGGGACGAGGATCCCGACGGCAACGGGATTAAGGATACCTGGGGCATGGGTTCGGATTATTCCTGGAACACGGTGGTAAAAACCATGTTCGGAAACCCTTACGACGGTTTCCTGGTGCAGAACGGGCACTACGTTGACTGGAGCAGTACCCCCGCGTACCGGGACTGCCTGGCCTTCAAGGCCCAGGTTTATCAGGAGGGCTTGCTCGATCCCGAATATATCACCGATTCTAACTACACCCGGCAGCGCCAGCTCCTGGCTACGGGTAAGATCGGCATGCTCTTCCAGGGGCTCGGGATTTCGAACCAGTGGCGGGAACTGAGGCAGAACGTGCCCTCCGCGGAATTTATCCCCATCGAACCCCTGGAAACCACCCAGGGCAGACACGGTTTTAACTCGGAGACCCCCATCCTCAAGACGGTGGTGATGAACAGGACTGCCCGGAACCCCAAGGCTATTATGGAGTACCTGGACTGGCTTATCACCGACGGCTACTGGACTTTAAGCTGGGGCCTGGAAGGCCAGCACTACCGCCTGGTGAACGGCATCCCCCAGACTATTGACGCGGAAAAGAACAAGATCGAAAAGGACTACCTTGCCGGCAATTACGAATTCGCCCTGGTGGATAACAACAAGATAACCCTGGACTGGATCCCCGTCCAGGCGGCCCAGGATCCCATAAGCCAGGAATGGGCAAAGCTGCAACAGCGCGGGGTGGAAATTGCCATCAATAACCTGTGGACATACAACGTGCCCTACGGCCCCGCAAGCGACAGTATCGCTGCGTTCAATACCAGCACTTCGGCCCAGGTTGCGGCTATTGAAACCAACATCATGACCGGGCAGATCTCGGTAGACGAGGGGCTCCGGCAGATCAACGACTACAAAAAAGCCGCGGGCTGGGACGCGGTAATAGCTGAAAAGGATGCCTGGTACCAGAAGAACAAGCATCTCTTTCAGTAAAGAACTGTGCGGAAACAACATGGCCCTTCGGTCATGTTGTTTCCTTGCCGTCTAAGCAAAATGGAGGGTTCGGATATGGGCTTTGACGCGCTTTTTAGGAACTACCTGCTTGAGGATGCGGAGGAATGTGCCCGTTTTTGCCTTGAGCGCCAAATTCCGGCGGGAGCCGCCAAGGGGGGTTCCTATCCGGAACCTGATATCCTTACCCCTCCCTTCCCGCGGAACAGCTCCACCCGTCTTTTAAAGATGATCACCGCCTGGCTCAACCCGGAAAGCGTTTTTTACCAAGACCCCCGGATAATCCGGAGCGGGTTAGAGGCCCTGGCCTTTCTTAGATCGGAACAGCGGCCTTCGGGGAACATCGATCTTTACGATTGCAACTTTGATTCCGCCCCCGATTCGGGGTTCCTGCTCTGGGATCTTATCCCTCTGTCGCGGCTTCTGAAAAAAACCGGGGATAAGGCCGCAGGGGAACTGCGGGAGGGAGTAGAAGCCCTCGTCTCTTCGGCGCTTGAGGGGCTGCGGGCCGGGGGTTTTCATACCGCCAACCACCGCTGGGTAATTTCCTCGGCCCTGGCCGCGGGCTTCAACATCACCGGAAACCGCGCTTACCTTGCCCGGGCGGAGCAGTACCTCGCCGAAGGGGTGGACTGTAACGAGGACGGGGAATACTCGGAGCGGAGCGCCATCTACAACGCGGTGAACAACGATGCCATGATCATGCTCTACGAGGAACTCCGCGAAGAAAAGTACCTGAAGTACGTCCAGCGGAACCTTCGCATGATGCTTCATTTTTTTGAAAGCGACGGGAGCCTCTTTACCGAAAATTCCACCCGCCAGGACCGGGGCAGAAAGATGTTCGCCGGCAGGTACATCTATCAGTATCTCTACATTGCCCGCTACCTGGGAGACGGGGAGGCGGCGCGGGTGGCGGCCTGGATCGCCGGGGATTACCTAAAAAACCGGCATTTGCCCGCGCCGGACTGCCTCTACGCCCTGACCCTTCATCAGGAACTTAAATTTCCGGAAGGGGAGGGCGCCGACGAAGTTTTCCGCCTTCCCGATTGCAACCGTTACTTTAAATCTTCCGGCCTTGTCCGGTGCCGGCAGGATCGTTTTACCTACTCCCTTTTGAGCGACAACCCCAAGTGGCTCTGTTTCAGCGCCGGCGCCTTGAGCGGCTGCTGTAAAATAAGCCTGGGTTACTTTAGCTACGGTAACGTCAGGATCGGGGAGCCTGAAATTCTGAGCGACGGATACCGCTTTTCCTTCCGCGCCGAAGCCCATTACTTTGAGCCTTTGGATAAAGCGGATGGCGGGATCATCAATTTTCGCCGCGAGGATCACTCCGTCAGGCGGCAGCAGCATCCCAACCGGAGCGCGCTGGATATAAGGCTCCGCCACCGGAAAGGGGGCGTGGATATTACCTTTACCGGATCCGAATGTACGGGCGTGTCTTACTGTTTTGAATTTGTCCTGCCCGCTGAACTGCCGGCGCTGGGGGAACATTTCGCCCTCCGGCCCAAGCCGGGGGATTACGTCCTCCTCAAAGACGGGAGCCTTACCGTCAGCGACGGCAGGGACGCGCTGAAAATCAGCGGCGGTTTTGCTTCCCGGGATATTTTTGCTACCAGCCGCAACGGCCTTCCCCGCAGCGCCGACGGATTTACCCTTTACATGAACGGCACCGTTCCCTTCTGCCAAAGCGTCTCTATAGAGGCGGTGTAGGGCTGAAAAATACGCAGGCTAAACGGTATATCGAGGTACCGCAAAAAACTATCTTTGGAGGTTCTGTATGAAAAAGAAACTTGTTTTAGTATCGGTGTGTCTGATGGTTCTGCCGCTGTTGGGGCTCCGCGCGGCGGGCAGGCAGGGTCAGGGTCAGGCGGCGGCGGGCGCTAAACCTCAAATTTCCATCACCATCCTGGACCGGAGCCAGGTACCCGCCGCCGAAGGCAGTTACGAGGACAACCGCTGGACCCGGTGGATCAACGAAAATGCGCCGGTGAATGTAAAATGGGTGCCCATCGTGCGTTTTGAGTCGGTGCAGAGAACCAACGCGCTTTTTGCCGCCGGTACCGCGCCGGATCTGGTTGTTGAGTACAACAAACCCTGGATGGACAATTTCTATCCCCAGGGCGTTATTCAGCCGATGGATGACATTATTAATAACCATTCGGCGGAGTACAAGGCTTACCTCCAGAAACACCCGGAACTGCTGCCCTATATGACCGAAGACGACGGGAAGATCTACGGGGTGTCCAGCGCCAGGGCTTTCAATTCGGTTATCAACTGGGGCGCCTACATACGGAAGGACTGGTGCGACAAGTTCGGTATGAAGATCCCCAGCACCACCGCGGAGATCCTCGAATTTTGCAGGCGGGTTCGTGACGAGGATCCCGACGGGAACGGCAGAAAAGACACCTACGGTTTCTCCTGGCACGCCGCCGGTCTCGGGATATTGCAGCTTCAATTTGGCAACCACGCGATCAACAGCCTGAAGATCGAAAACGGTAAGGCGGCAGACTGGACCACCACCCAGGGGTACCGGGATTACCTGGCCTTCGTGTCCCTTCTCTACCGGGAAGGCTATATCGATCCCGAATTTGTTACCGATAAGCCCCAGTACCAGCGGGCCCTCCAGCAGCTTGTTACCGGCAAAGTGGGCATTTTCCTCTGGAATTACTGGATGGGTGAAAATTACTGGCGCGAGTTCAAGACCAACGTGCCCTCCGGGGAATATACGGCCCTGGAGCCCTGGACCACGAGCCAGGGGAGATACGGTTACTTTACGGAGCCTCCGTCGAACTACATGGCCTGTATGAACGCGGCCTCCAAAAACGGGGAAGACATTATGAAGTTCTGCGACTGGCTGATCAGCGAGGGCTGGTTCACGCTGGTTTATGGAACCGAAGGGCGGCATTACCGTTTGATCAACGGTATTCCGCAGACCGTTGATCCGAATCTCAACAATGTTGAAAAGATCTACACAAACGACTACGCTTTTCTCAGGGACGACGCGTCGGTGATGAACCCGGACTGGCTGCCGGTAATGGCCGCGCAGGACGCGCTGAGCCAGGAATACGTGAAGTACCAAATCGATGCGATCAATAAGATTTTCGCCTTTCCCTTCCGGCGGGATACGCCCTACGCTCCTACGAGCGAGGCCCTCGTCCGCTTCGGCAACGAGACCCGGGATCAGATAGAATCCATCGAGACCAACATTATCATGGGGAATATATCCCTGGACGAAGGCATCAGGCAGCTCAACGATTATAAAAACTCCTTTGGCTGGCAGAATATCATTGCCGAAAGGGACGTGTGGTATCAGCAAAACAGGGGCCTTTGGAGGTAATTTTTAAGCGGTTGTTGTTCAGAAACTGAAGTTTCTGAACAACTCTAATTTCCGCGGTAAAACGCGCCATGCGTTTTTCGCGGCGGTATCCGGAAGGAAAAGGGAATGTTCAGTTTTAAGAGCGAAAAAGATAAAGCGGATTTTATGTACGTCCTGGAAAAGCAGAACGAGTGCTACGATCCGGAAGTAAAGATGCGGAAAACCCCCTTTTCTTCGCCCGGTTACCACACCTGTTTGACCGGGGGCTATGTCCACTCCACCCGGGACGCCTTTACCTATGCGGTGGCTCTCTTTGATTCGGGGATCCCCGGCTACATAGACAGGGGCAGGGAGGTTGCCCTTAAGACAGCTTCCCTGCAGGACAAGGACGAGGCCGGCAAAACATACGGGATCTGGTCCTGGTTTTACGAGGAACCCCTGGATAAAATGTCCCCCCCGGACTGGAACTGGGCGGATTTCTGCGGGAAGGAGATCCTCCAGATCCTCATGGATCACCGGGAACACCTTTCCCCGCAGGATTATGAGTATCTTAAGGCAAGCGTTTACCACGCCTGCCGTTCGATCATCCGCAGGGACATGGGCCCCCATTACACCAATATCGCCATTATGGGAACCTACGTTACCCATGTAGCGGGGGAACTCCTGGGCTTTGACGATGTTCTTTCCTACGCGAAGAAACGGCTTGCCGCTTTTCTTGAGTACAGCCGGAAGAACAACAACTTTACCGAGTACAACAGTCCTACCTACACCCTCCTCGCGGCGGAGGATCTGGGCAGGATGTACCGGGATCTGAAAGACGGGGAAAGTAAAAAGCAGATCTACGAACTTTTGCGGATCTGCTGGCGTACCATTCTGATTCACCAGCATTACCCCACCCGGCAATGGGCCGGCCCCCACAGGCGGAACTACACCGAATTCCTCCGCCCCGAAACCCAGGTTAAACTTCAGCGGGCGCTGAAGGGGAAAATTGATTTTATCCCCGAAGACGAGATACGGGAACATCTTGAGCTTAACGCCTTCCGGGTAGATCTGGAGTGCCCGGACGAGTTCATAGAGGAATACCTGCGGACGGAAGGGGAACGGAGCATTTTTGAACGTTTCGCGGGGGAGAAACAGGACAAGGCATACCGGGAAAAGGCCGCCTCCACCGCCAACGCCGATGACGCGGAGATATGCTTTACCTACATGAACGATAAGTTCGCTTTAGGATCCTGCCACAAAGATACTACCTGGAACCAGAAACGGAACCAGGTTCTTTACTTTGGCTCCAGGGACGCTCCCTTCTGTTTCAGGCCCGTCCTGCTTCACGATTTTTACGATTACGCTTCCGGGGTGCTTGTCAGCGTTCAGCACAAGGGGCTTTCGCTTGGGGCTTTGGGTTTTTCCACCAACTCCGGCGATACCCACCCCAACCTGGACATGGTTAAAGACGGAACCATCCGGGTCTCGGATCTGCGGCTCCGCTTTTCCCTTTACGGAGATCTTTCCTCCGTCGAATCCTGGCGGCTTATCGATCCGCCGGGCATTGGCGGCGCCGGGGGATTCCGGGATTCCCACGCCGGGCTTTCGCATGGGGGCAGCGCCGAGGGAGGGCCGGGGCCGGGTTTTGCCTTTAGCTCCGGCGGCCTTACGGTAAAGCTCAGCATACCCTTCCTGGTTTTCGGCGATTACCCCTTTTCATACGGCCTTACCAAAGAGAAGGGGGCCTTGCATTTCGACGTGATTCTCTTCTGCGGCAGGCGGCGATCCCTGGATTTCCGCGGCCTGGAACGGGCCTGCCTGGGCTTTGCCCTCGAAGTACAGGAGGCCCCCGGCGCGGAGGCCGCCGCAGCTTCGGCCCGGATTGAGGGGGGGCTCCTCAAACTCAGGCTGGAAGGCGAAAAGACCCTCCTCGCGGCGATTCCCGCAAAACCCGCGCCCATAGAGGGGCTCTACGCCGGATCCTGGGCCGAAATTGACGGCAAGAAGCTGAACGATTGCGTTTGAAACAGGCTATTAACTTGCTTGGGCTAAAAGTATGCATAAAAGAGCAGCCACGAACCACGCTAGTGGCTTGTACTATCATTCCGCCGGAGGGGGCCCGGATTAGTGTAACGCGCCGCAGGGTTCGGCAAAAATTTTTATCCGGTTTGGGCCGGGCGGGGCGCTCCCGTTTCGTTCAGGCCATGGTTTCAAGCATCGGAAGGGTTACCTCGTAGAGGAGTTTTTCACCGGCCTTAAAACGCCTTAGCTCATCCAGCATGCAGTCTGCCAGGCGGAGCGCTTCGTTATGGGCATTGCCGGCTATATGGGGGGAGAGATAGACGTTCGGCAGGCTAAGAAATTCGTGCCCGGCGGGAACCGGTTCGGGCCAGGTAACGTCAAGAATGGCGGTCCGATCCGGTTTTTCCTTTAGGGCGCGGATAAGATCCGCCTCGGCCACGGTCGCGCCCCGGCCGCTGTTGATGAAGGTTCCGTTGTCCTTCATCAGGCTGAAAAGGCGGTAATCCAGCATCCCTTCGGTTTGCCTGTTACTGGCCAGATGGTTGGAAACCGTCTGGCAGCTGGAGAAGACCTCCTCAATGGCCGCCTTTTTTACCCCCAAAGTTTTACTCTTTAGCTCATCCATAAAGGGATCGAAGACCAGAACATCGACATTTGACAGGGCGAGCCGTTTCGCCACCGCCGAACCTACCATCCCGGCGCCCAGAAGGCCGACTTTGGTCTCATAGGAACCGGGGTACTCTTGTTCGACCATCCGGTGCGCGGCGGCATAGCCGCCGCTTTTATATTTCGAAAGGGAGGGGAAAAAGCCTTTGTTGGCAAGCAGGATGAGGCTCACGGCGTATTCCATCACCGGAACGGCCATGGCCCCCCAGCTGCTGGCGATCCTGACGCCGCGTTCCAGGAAAGGCCGGGCGAAGTACTGCACCGAACCCGCGCCGTAAAGCACGAGCCGGAGCCGGGGGAAATAGCGGCCAATCTCTTCCTGAGTCAGGGGGAGCATGTTCCAGGTGGTAATGATCACTTCCGTTTCCCTGAGGAAATCCCGGTGCCGATCCAGATTTTTTTCCGTTACAAAACCGGGCAAAACCTCAAGTTCCGCCTCGAAGCGTTCCCGCCGCCCCATCCTGTAGACAAAATCCAGCCGATCGCTCCCGTCCTTGCCGGCAAAACAAGCTTTAATTTCGCGCCTCCCGGAATACTGTTTTACAGAGCGTTCCAGCGGTCATAGGCCTGCTGGTAAACCTTGATGACATCGGCGATGCCCATAGCCTCAACGGTCCTGCGATAAGTATCCCATTCGGCGT
>JAIRRU010000057.1 GCA_031255815.1 Treponema sp.
AGATCCCGTATCTCCTTTTTGGAGAGGGCCGAGCCGTGGGCCCTGAGGACGTCTTCCACAAAGCGGATGATCTTCCGGGTGGGGTTAAGGGCGTTCATGGCCGCCTGGGGGATGTAGGCTATATCGGTCCCCAAAACGGCAGCCCTGATGGTGTCGGGATCCAGGGCGGTAATATCCTTCCCGTCGATGATGATGCTTCCCGACTCGTAGTAGAGGGGCGGGAAATAGTAGCCCATCACGCTCATGGCCAGGGTGCTCTTTCCGCAGCCCGATTCCCCGGCTATCCCCAGGGATTTTCCGTCTTCCAGGACGAAAGAAACGTTGTCCACCGAACAGATCCGATCGTTCATCCTGGTCTTATAAAAAGTGGTCAGATTCTTCACTTCCAGCATAGGCGAATTCATACTAGCTCCTTATCTGGGGATTAAAGATCTGATCCAGCCCCGAGTTGATCAAATTAAGGGAGAAGCTTATGAGGGCTATTACCGCTACTACCGGCAGAAAGGCCCACCACGCGCCGTTGGGAAGGGCGCTGAAATTCATCGCCCAGCTCATCATAAGCCCCAGGCTCGCCACATTCTGGGGGCCGAGCCCCAACATGGAAAGGCTCGCTTCGGCGAGGATCCCCGATGCCATTTGAAGAATGAAGGCCATCATCACGTAGGAAGCCACATAGGGGAGGATGTCTTTGATAATGATCCGGGGAAGGCTGTGGCCGGAAAGTTTCGAGAGGTTTACATGATCCCGGTTGCGGAGGCTGGTGGTCTGGGCGCGTACCGAACGGGCCGTCCAGGGCCAGGCGGTAATGCCGATAACCAGGGCGGTGGTAATAAAACTCCTGCTCTTCAGGCTTACCGATATCAGGACAAGAATGACGAAGGAGGGGATGACGATAAAGATATTGATAATCGACGAAAGAAAATTATCAATGTTGCCCCCCATATAACCGGCCAGAAGGCCGATGCTCAGCCCGATAAGGGTGGCGATGCTTCCCGCCATAAGGCCGATAAGAAGGCTGGTACGGGTGGCGGCCACCAGTTCTACCAGGGTGTCCCGGCCAAAGTTGTCGGTTCCCAGAAGGTGCAGAACTTTCGGCGCTTCTTTCTGTATGGAGGAAAGGCCCCACTGGGCAAGCAGATCGTCCGCGGCCGCTTGTTCGGCGGCGGAAAGGGCCGCGCCCGATTCGGCCTCCTTCTGCCCCGCCAGGTACTCAAAAAGGTTCGGCTTTTCAAACATGATCCCGTCCATGGTCAGGGGGTCGGCGCGGTTAAAGAGGGGGAAAAAAATAACAACAAGCAGGATAAGGCTTAAGGTGATAAAGCCGAAACGGAATTTTCCCGATTTAAAGGCGGTTCTTAGAATATGTCCCATGCTAGCCCTCCTCTTGCTGGGTAAGCCTGATCCGGGGATCGATAACGCCGCAGAGAACATCCACAAAGAAATTGGCCGCCAGCACCAGGATCGTTATCATCAGGGTGCAGGCGGAAATAACCGGGAAATCCTGTGAACTGATGGCGGTAAACAGGGTTGTCCCGATGCCCGGATAGCTGAACACGATTTCCGCGACAATGTTGCCGCCGATCATGGTTCCCAAAGAAAGGGCGAGGCCGGTAATCTGGGGGAGCATGGCGTTCCTGAACACATACCACACTATTTTGGAATCTTTTATCCCCATGAAACGGCTGTATTTTACATAATCGGCGTTCAATTCGTAAATAGACATTTCCCGCATGCCCAGCGACTGGCCGCCGATTGCCGCCATAACCATGGTGAGGAAGGGCAGCCGGTAATGGTTCAGCATCGAAAGGATGAAGCGGGGATTGGACCAGTCGGGAAGCATGTCAAAGGCGTAGCCGAGCCGGCCCGGGAAAAGCTGCAGTTGGTTTGCCAGAAAATACACGTTGATTATCGCCAGCCCGAAGGCGGGGACAGCGGCAACGAAAAGGAAGAAGGGGAAAAACACCCGGTCAAAGATCCCCTTCCGGTAAGCGGCCAGGGCCCCCAGGCTGTTACCCAGGATCCAGCCCGTAAAGATCGCGGGGAGCTGAAGCCGCAGAGTCCAGGGAACCGCCCCGGCAATAATTTCGGATACCTGCCGGGGGTATTGGACAAAAGACACACCCAGCCTTCCCCGGAGCAGGTTTCCCAGGTAGATTACAAACTGCTGCCAGACAGGCTTGTCCAGACCGAATTCCACCATATAGGCTTCGTAGATGCGCTTTATCGCCTGAGCGTCGGTCAAGCCTTCGGTGGCCAGGGCAACCATGGAAGCGACCGGATTTCCGGGAATGAGCCGGGGCAGTATAAAATTCAGCAGTACCGCCAGAAAAAGCGTTACCAGATACCAGCCTGTTTTCTTGACGAGATATTTCTTATAACCCTTCATGGGATACCCCTCTAAAAAGCAGCGCCTGTCCACCACGCGGGTGCGTGAGGGACAGGCTTTAGACAGACAGGGGGCGGATTTTCACGCCCCTTAAAATTATTTGGCCCTCAGGTTGAACAGGCTAAGGAAGCCGTACCCGTCAATGCAGAGCGTCGGGGGCAGGTTGGAGCCGTCGTTTATCCTGGGGAACCCTTCCCAAACTGAGGTATTCACCGTATGGAAGCGCAGGGGCCGGTACATGGTGGCTACACAGGGCACTTCCTGGAGGAAGATGATGTTGATCCGGGTGTAGATCTGCTTCAGCCTGGCCGGATCGTTTTCCCTGGCCGCCTGATCCAGAAGCTGGTTGACTTCCTGGTTTACCCAGCGTCCCCAGTTCTGTACGTTGTTGGGAACCCCCTCGGGAGGCATATCGGCGCTGCCCATAGCGACATTGTACCTTCCCCAGGGGGCGCTGGGCCCCACGCCGCCGTAGTTGTGCAGCACCATATCAAAATCCGTGTTGTCTTTGTGATCCTGCCACACCGGCTGCTGGGGGAAACTGGTCTTGATATCGATGCCCACATCCTTGGAGGACTGGGCCACAATTTCCAGGGCCGCCTGGAAATCGGACCAGCCGGTGGGGCACTCGGCCACGAAGGAAAGTTTTACCCCGCCCTTGGCCCGAATGCCGTCAGTGCCGCGCACCCAGCCGGCCGCGTCCAGATCCCGGTTGGCCTGGCTTATCCGGTCCGCCCGGTCGGAACTCCACTGGTAGGGCCTGAGGGCGTCCCAGTCAACCAGGGCCTGTTCCGACGGAGTGGGCAGCATGTACGAGGCGGTTACCGGGGCGGTGTATCCGCTCATGGCGTTCTGCCCGATGGTGGGATAATCCAGGGACATGGCAATGGCCCTGCGGACTACCGCCTCACTCAAACCGGGCCGCTTGCTGTTGAAAACCAGGGTGGGGATAACACCGGGGAAATAGTAGGGGGCCTGGGGAATGAACGTTTCCACCTTGGCCCCGGTCTCCCACATCCTCCACACCTGGGCGATGTACTGCTGGGAAATATCCACTTCCCCGGCCCGGAAGGCGGCGTCCCCGGTGGCGTTGTCCTTGAACACGTTATGGACAATGTACCTGGGAGCCGGAAGTTTTCCGAATTTCGCCTTTCCCCAGTAATTATCGTCCCGCACAAGGACGCATTTGGTTTCGTCCCAGAGGTAGGGCTTGTAAGGTCCGGTAGCCACGGGCTGAAGGTTAGGATACTGGGCCACCGCCATCCGGTTACTCTGGGACGTTCCCCGCTGGGGATCCACCTCTTTCAGAATCCGGTCCCAGTCCGCCTTGGATGTAATATACTGGGAACAGATGGAATCCAGGATCTGCCCAGGGTTGTAACGGGCCGGATTGGCCTTAAATTCCACCGTATAATCGTCTTTGGCGCTTACGCTGTCCAGATAGCCCCAAATGCCGGAACCGGAAGTCTGATATTCCTTATGCAGAGTGTAGGAATTTACCACGTCTTCGGCTTTGAGGGCTGCGCCGTTATTGAAATGGACATCCCTGCGCAGGGTAACCGTCAAGGTCTGTCCGCTCCAGGCATAGGACTCCCCGATATGGGGATACATCTTTCCGTCCAGCATGTTGTACAGAAACAAGGTCTCGTAGATAATCTGGCGGGCCACCGGATCGCCGGCAAGGCCGAAAGAAACGCCGCCGGTGCCGTAGGGGTTAAACTGGGTCACCGCCCCCCACAGGATCCCGTTGAAGTACAAGGTCTCGTTCCTGGGGAGAGTCCCCCCAGCCGGCGCCGCGGACACCGGCCCCGATGTGCCAGATTGCTGGCCCCCGCCTCCCGCGAAGGCGCCGCCTGCCGTAACAAGCAGGATCAAACCTGCCGCCGTAAGAGACTTCAAAAGTTTCATGGTTCTCCTCCGTGTCATAAATTCCGCACCCCTTGCCGGGGTGCAATGGCATAAATCATCTGATTACTAATGACCATAATACAGTAAAACCAGATTTCTGATTTGTCAATGGTTTTTATTCAACCGGTAAATTTGAGCGGCAAAGGGGATCATTCAAAAAATTGCGGGTATTCAACCTCCCGCGAGGACCGGTGAAAACCGGCGTATGCGAACCACGGGCGCCCTCCAACGCTTGACACTCCCCTCCCCCACGGTTAACCTGTAAAAATCCATGGTTAACCACAGAAAACCGGGTTCCGCCCCGGAGAGGGGGCTTTCCACCCGCGCCTTTATCCTCCGGGAACTCAGGAAAGAGCCCGGGGCCCCGGTTTCCGGGGAGGATCTGGCAAGGGGGCTGGGGCTTTCCCGGGTGGCGGTGT
>JAIRRU010000062.1 GCA_031255815.1 Treponema sp.
GCCCGGGTGAATTCCGGGTTCCTGGCGGTCCTTTCCCGAGGCTGGCCTGACAGCCTCCGGTGTTTGCGGAAAAGGGGGCAGGCTCTGTTTTTCACCCTGGATTCCAAAATAGTCTTGAAAAAGTCCCTGTTCGATAGTAGAGTATCAAAGAGGGTTTTTGCCTTGTTTTAAGGCTATGAAAGGGGAATCGGAATGGTAGAGCAGAACCAATTGGTCACTTTCCAGTTAGGCGAAGAGTTGTATGGGATCAATATAATGGATGTCAAGGAGATTGTCCGGGTACAGGAGATTCGGGCGATTCCTAACGCTCCTACCTATGTTGAGGGGATCTTTAATTTACGCAGCGAAATAATCCCCATTATAAACCTGCATAAACGGTTTCATTTAAAAAGAATCCTGAATTCCGAGGAAGACGAACTTTTGTCCGGATTTATCATCATAGATATAGACGGGATGAAGCTTGGGGTCATTATTGACCGGGTTTCCCGGGTGGTGACCATTGAAAAAGAGGATATCCAGCCGCCGCCTCAGATGCTGAGCGGTATCGGCGCCGAGTATATCCAGGGGGTGGTACGCCAGGAGCACGGGTATCTTATCATTCTGGATCTCCGGGATCTCTTTAACCCCAAGGAACTGCAGAAGATAGCTGAACTTAGGCGGTAAATTCCCCTAAGCCCCCGGTTTTTAACCGGGGAAGAGTAATAGCGCCAGACTTTCCTGAGGTAATACATGAAGATTGAAGTCTATTCTCCGACCATCCGGCGGAAGGAGATGGATGCGGTCCTTACCGCGATGGTGGAGGATAAAATAGGGCCCGGCGATCAGGCCCGTCTGTTGATTCAGATCGCCAAAGAACAGCTGCGTTTTGATTATTGCCTTGCCCTCCGCAGTCCGGCGATGGCCCTGTACTTTGCCCTGAAAGCCCTGAACCTGGCGGAGGGCCAGGGGGTATTGATTTCCGCCCTGTCCCCCCGTTACTATCACCGGGTCATTGAGGATCTGCGGCTCCGGCCGGTTTATTGCGATGTAAGGGGCGACAGCCCTCTTATGGATCGGAAAAACGTCGAAGAGGCCATGGCCGGAAAGAAGCCTGAAAGCGGGATTCGGTGTATCGTCCTGCACCATACCCTGGGTTTTCTGCCGGATACGGCTTCTATCGCGGAGCTGGGCATCCCCATCATTGACGACCGTTCCCAGAGTTACGGCGCGGGTTTTCTGGAAGAAGCCGGGAGATCCTCCGGTTCCGGGGAGGCTTCTTCCCCGGGGGAAAGCGCCGCTCCTCTGCCGAGGGAGGCCGCTTCCGGAGGGCCTTCCGGGGTGTTTACCATTCTTGGGCTTGAGGAACGGGACCTGCTCACCTCCGGGGGAGGGGCGCTGCTCTACGCGCTAAACCGCCGGGACGGATCGGTCTTACGAAACTACGGGGATCTTCCCCCGGAGTACAGCCTGCCCGATATGAACGCCGCCATGGCGGTAATCCAGTTTCGGGAATCGGCAAGAAACCTGGAAAAACGGCTGGAGATTGCCCGGATCTTTACCCAGTCTGCCCTGCGTACCAGGCACCGGCGCTTTATCCAGGGGGACGAGGGGCGGTACAATAATTATGCCTTTCCCCTGGTTCTGGAAACGGGATTGAAGGATGTAAAGGCCTATGCCCGGAAAAAGGACATCGTGGTGGAAAGCGCCTTTGAAAATACCCTGATGGGTTTTGCCCTCGCTTCCGATAAGGGGGCGGCTCTCTTTTCCGGCGCTGTTGAAGAGGAAGGGAAAGATCCCGTTCCCCGCTTTCAGGATCTCTGCCCTGAAGCCTATTCCCTTTCTCTCAGGACGGTGCTTTTTCCCTTGTATCCCCGTCTGAGTTCGTCAGAGGTGGAGCGTATATCAAAGCTGATTGTTACCCTTCCGTAAGGGAGTAGGGGATGGCCGGGCTGAAAAAGGCTTTGTTGTTTATAAATCTCCATAAGAACAACGCCAGGGCGCTGGGGGAGGAGATCCGGGCCGAGCTTGAAAAGCGCGGCGCGGCGGTTAGGGTCTTTGTCTTTGAAGGCCCCGCCGATTTCAGGCAAGATGACGGCTACGATCTGGCTTTTAGCCTGGGGGGGGATGGCACGGTGCTCTACGCCGCCCGGGCCATGGCCCCGTTGGGGGTGCCGATTATCCCGGTAAACCTGGGAACCCTGGGCTTTATCGCCGCGGTGCAGCCGGATAAATGGAAAGATGTCTTTGAGCGGTGGCTGGAGGGGCAGATCCCCCTGTCCCAGCGTTTTATGCTGGAGGTTGCCGTAGAACGGCGGGGGAAAAGGCTTGTCCTGGGTTCCTGCCTCAACGACACGGTTGTTTCAGCCCTGGGAATCGCGAAGATTATCAGGCTCAATGTCGAATCGGTTCTTCCCCCCTCCCCGGAAAGCGGCGGAAAAACGGAGTATGTACAGATGGGCCGCTACCATTCGGACGGCCTTATTGTTGCTACCCCCACCGGTTCCACCGCCTATTCGGTCGCCTCGGGGGGGCCCATCCTGGAGCCGGAAATGGACGCGATCATCATCAATCCTATCTGCCCCTTCACCCTTTCCAACCGGCCAATCGTGCTGTCTTCCCGGGAAACCGTGATCGTGGAGGTCGAGGAAGAACAACGCAGCGGGGTGCTCCTGACCGTGGACGGCCAAGTGACGGAACCTTTGGAACCGGGGGATCGGATTTATCTGAGGCAGGCGCCTTTCAAGGCGCTGCTTGCCGCTTCGGGCAGGCTTGCCTTTTACAACGCCCTGCGCACCAAGCTTGCCTGGTCAGGGGCCGCTCGTTAGGGGGGTATATGCTTGAGGAGCTTTCCATCCGGAATTACGCCCTGATAGAAAATATCTCCCTGTCCTTCGAGAAAGGCTTTAACGTGCTTACCGGGGAAACCGGGGCGGGAAAATCGATCATCGTGGGATCCATAAGTTTCCTTATGGGGGCGAAGGCCGATCCCGATACGATCCGTACCGGAACCGAAGAGGCGGGCGTTACCGCGGTGATCCTGCTGGACAAAAGAAACCGGGATGCCCTGGACTGGCTTAAAGCCCGGGATATTGAAAACGAAGATAACCGGATCATTGTCAGGCGGAGCATCAGGACATCCGGCCGGACTTCGATTTTTATCCAGAACGTACCGGTAAGCCGCGGCGATCTTGAAGAGTTCATGGGTTTTCTTTTCGATCTCCACGGCCAGCACAACCACGAGTCCCTGCTCCGCAAGGAGAGCCACCGCCGTTACCTGGATCAGTTCGCGGGCCTTGAGAACGAGGCCCTGGCCTACAACAGACGCTTCCTTGAGCTTGCGGGAAAGCGGAAAACCATGGAAACATCCCTCAGTTCCGAGCGGGACCGGGAATCCCGGCTTGAAATTCTAAATTACGGGGTGGAGGAGATTGAAAAAGCGGCGCCCAAACCCGGGGAAAGCCGGGAGCTGGAGGGGGAGGCGCGGCGTCTGGGGGAATTTGAAAAACTGACCGGCCATATCGAGGCGGCGGCGGCCTGTTTTTTTGACGAGGATGTTTCCCTTCTCGGGATTGCCAGGCGCCTGAAGACTTCCCTGGACGCGGCCGCGGCAATTGATCCTTCGCTGGAGGCTATGCAGAAACGTTTTGACGATCTTTACTATGAAGCGGAGGATCTTTCCGGCGAATTCCGATCCTACCGGGGCAGGCTGGCCTATGATCCGGCCCGGCTGGAGGAAGTGGAAGAGCGGCTCGCCTTGCTTTTTAAGCTGAAAAAAAAGTACGCCGGAGACGCGCCCTCCGGCCTTGACAGCGAAGAGGCCGTTCTTGCCTACCGCCTTCGGGCTGAATCGGAGATAGAAGCCCTCTCCGGCGCCGGAGAGAATCGGGAAAAGCTTGCGGCGGAGATTGCCGCCCTGGAAAAGGAAATAGGCTCCCGGGCCGCCTCCCTCCGGGCCGGACGGAGCAAAGCAGCGGTAAAGCTGGGGGAACGGATCACCGGCATACTGGGCCGCCTGGGCATGCCCAAGGCCCGTTTCTCCGTGGAGATTTTGCCCAAAAGGGCCCGGAACGCTGCCGATTCCGGCCTTCCGGAGGCGGAGCAGGGCGGCCGGAGCCCCCTGGTTTGCGGCCCCTGGGGCGCGGAAGATGTGGAATTCCTTATCTCCGCCAATACCGGCGAGCCCCTGAAGGATCTTTCCCGGATCGCCAGCGGCGGGGAACTTTCCCGGGTTATGCTGGCCATCAAGACGGCCCTGCTGGGCGGGGAAGGGCAGGGCGGGGGAAACGCCGGATCCGGGGATGATTACTCCGCGGAAACCCTGGTTTTCGACGAGATCGATACGGGGATAGGCGGGGAAGTGGCCCTTTCTGTGGGGGAGTACCTGGGGAAGATAGGGGGGCTTAAGCAGATATTCTGTGTTACCCATCTTGCCAGTATCGCCGTCAGGGCGGATAATCATTTCAGAGTTGAAAAGAAAGTGGTTCCCGGCAGCGGCGGCGATCGGACTTTGACTACCGTGAGCACACTTGACAGGGAAGAGAGAAGACGGGAAATTGCCCGGATGCTTGCGGGGGACGCCGGGAAGGCCGCGCTTGCCCATGCGGATGATTTGCTGGAGAAGTATGGCGGATAAGCAGATGTCCAAAACGAGTATCCCGAAACGGGAGCAGTATCTCAAAAAGATACAGCCTTACAATGATTCCATTGAGCGGCTGTTAAAAAGAGAAGAGGAAATTCTTGATGCGGTAAAAGAAGATTCCGGAAACTCCTCCCTGAAACGCGTTAGCCTGGCGGAAATGATGTTGAACCTTACATCGAATTATATTGTGGTAAACGGGGTGTCCCAGTCTGTCCTGCGGACGAGAAATGAGGACGCCCTTAACGAGGGAAGAAAGGCGCTCTACAAGAGCGTAACATACCTTGAGGATACGGTAAGCAACTTTATTGACGCCGCTTTCAGTGATTACGAAGAAAGGCTTGCCGGTATAGAAACTCTGAACGCGGCGCAGCGTTATGCTCTGGTGTGCAAGATGGGCCTGACTGTCCGGCTTCTTGAGGATGCCTACGGGGACAAAACCAGATGGAAATGGTCTTTTGTCGAGCTGGAAGGCCGTTACGCCGCCGTAGCAAAGAACCTTTTGGATCTTAAGAAAGCGGCGGCAAACTGGGACCCCCGTTCTCCCGATTACCGGCCGCTCATGCACCACTCTAGACTGGCTAAAAGATTGCTTATGCAGGCCGCGGATCGCTACCGGGAAAAGTACGAAATGGTAACCCACAACCTGGACGATCTTAAGACCGGCATCCTGTTCCTTTCCGCCTTGCAGCGTTTTCTTGCTCAGGCGGGCGAACTGGGGGAACTGCAAACAGTGCGGAAAAAATACAATATCTGGACCGCCAAACTGGAAGCGGACATGAAAGTCCGCATAGATTTTGCTCTACCGAAAAATATATAACCCGGACGGTCAAAACAGGCTTTCTAAAGCTATAGCTGTCCGCAAAGCGCCTTGCTTTGCGGGTAGCTTGCGTTTCCGCAGCCTGCGCGGGAACGCGGTTTTAGCGGCGCTACAGCGCGGTTCCTTAGTTGAGCAGTGCCGCCGTCTCCTCTTGATCCCAGCGGATCGCTATATCGGCGGGGCGTTCCGCGGAGATATTCTTTAAGTCCTTGTTGGCCCCCAGTTCCAGAAGCAGGGATATAAGTTCCGGATTGCCGTAACGGGCGGCGTAATGAAGGATCGTGTTCCCCGAAGCGTCCCGGGCGTGGATTGCCCTACCGGAAAACAGCGCCTGTACGCCTGTCTGGCCTTTGGCGAGGGCCAGTTCTCCGGGGGTTTTTCCGTCCCCGGCAACGGTGAAGGGATCGGCGCCGGTATCGGCCAGAAATTTGGCGCAGTCCCAGGCTCCCTGATCCACCGCGAGCCGCAGGGGGTTGCGCCCTTCCGCGTCTATGGCGGAAAGACGGGCGCCCTGGTTAGCGATGGTCTCGATTACGCTGAGGGGGGCGCGTTCGTTAATGGCGATGTGCAGGGGCGAGGCCCCGTTATCGTCGGCCGCGTAGATCCGGTCTTTGGGCAAGAGGGTGGAGACCAGGCGGGGTGATATGGAAAGGGCCATCTGGAAAGGGGTTCTGCCCATGGCGTTTTTCGCGTGAATGGGGGTGCCCCAACCCAGCAGCATGGTGATGAGATCGCTCCGCTCGGCGGCCACCGCGATATGAAGAGGGGTGTCCCCCCGGCTGTTCCGGGTGTTGGGGTCAGCCCCCAGATCCACCAGGCGCTCTACCGTTCCGGGGAAGCCCGCCAGGATCGCTTCCATGAAGGGGGTGTTGCCGTCGGCGTCCCGGACTTCGATGTCCGCCCCCCTGGTTATCAGTATAGTTTCTATGTCGGCAATCCCCAGCCGTATCGCGTCGTGGAGGGGGGTCTTGCCGTTAAGGGCGTGGGCGTCAATGTCGATCCCCGCCTCGATAAGCGCCAGGGCGGTTTTCCGGCTGTTCCACCGGACCGCCGCGTGGAGGGCCGAGTTGCCCATATTGTCCCGGCTGGACAGGGAAGCGCCCGTTTCAAGCAGGATCTTTACGGTAGTATCGTTATTGTGCTTTACCGCTACAAAAAGCGGGGTTTCGCCGGTGGCGTTGGCCGCCTCGGTATAGGCCCCCTGCTGAATCAGGAACGGAATATACCCGTCCAGTTTCCACTGGGCGGCGTAGTGAAGCATGCTGTTTCCCAGCCCGTCTTTAGCCGTAATGGTGCGGGGGCTGATCATCCAGTGCCGTACACCGCCGGGGGAATGAAAGGTAAGGTAAAGCGGGCTCTCGCCCCGGGTATTGGGGGCGAAAATATCCGCCCCCCGGGCAAGAAGCATCTCGCCGATTGCCGCTTCATTCTGCCTGACCGCCAGATGGAGGCTGGTTTCACCTTCCTTGTTTCGGGCATTGACCAGGGCCCGCTGGTCCAGGATAAGGCCGATAATCTTTATATCCCCGCGATTCTCAATGGCGATATGGAGCATGGTGTTCCCCGCGCTGTCCGCCTGGTGGACTGTTTCCGGGCTAATCAGGGCGCTTAAAACCGGGCCGTTTTCCTCCAGGGCTTTGCCGAAAGGCGTTTTGCCGGCGTTATCCGCCGCGAAGACATCCGATTGATAGGCCAGCAGCAGGGGGATAGCCTGGAGGCGGCTTTCTTCTACCGCCAGGTAGAGGGGGGTCTTTCCGTCGATATTCCTGATCGTTACATCCGCGCCGCCCCCCAGCAGGGCCTGGATAATTTCGGCGTCCCGGTTAAGGGTAATGGCTATATGGAGGGGGGACTCTCCATGCTCGTCCCGCAGGTTCGGGTTCGCCCCGTGGGAAAGCAGGAGCTTAATAGCCGCTAAATGGCTTGCCGGGGGGGCGGCAATGTGAAGTATGGAGTTTCCCTTCGCGTCCTGGGCGTCTATTTCAGCCCCGCAGGAGATAAGTATTTCCATTGCCTTAACATTGCCTGAACGGGCCGCCTCGTGGAGCGGGGTAGTACCCGAGGCGTTTTTGATATTGATATCCGCCCTTTTTTCAATGAAGAAGGTGATAAGCCCCGTGTAACCTTCCCTGGCGGCGTAGTGCAGCACCGTTTCCCCATCGGCGCCGCGGATATTGGAGTTTGAAGTACGGGCCGCCGGCGCGAAATAGGGGAATATGAGATTATCCGACTGATCCCCGGCAAGGATGAGTTTTTCCGCAATCTCCGCGTGATCCCGGGATTCAGGCCGGCTCAGGGCCAGATCCAGCGGGGTTTCCCCCTCTCTGTCCTTTTTGAGTACCGGCTTCGTGGTATTCAGTATCAGATCCACGGCTTTGACACTTCCCTTAAGAGACGCCAGGTGGAGGATGGTCCTTCCCCGGGAATCCGCCGTTTCAATCGAGGAGGCCGTTAAAATGGAGTTGAGGAAATCCCCCTCGGAGGCGATACCGCTTAGGGCCGGGCTGCTGTTATCAGCCATGGGGACATGGATATCCGCCCCCGCGACGGTAAGAACCTTAGCCACGGCAGGGTCCTGTTTCTGGGCGCTGATGACCAGAGGCGTCCTTCCTTCATAGTCCTGGGCATTCACGTCGGCCCCCAGGGCGATAAAGAAGCCAGCCAAACCGGGATCC
>JAIRRU010000067.1 GCA_031255815.1 Treponema sp.
GCGGTAGGTTCCGGCAGCGCGGTAATCACCGTTATTGCCGGGCAGAACAGTTCGGTAAGGATCCCTATGGAGTTGGAGGCGGCCTATGAGGCAAGCCTTACGGAGATCTACATCCACAATGAGGAAGACCTGCGGCGCGTGGCGGCGGGGGGTTTTGCCATTGACGGCAGCGTCAAATTTTACCTGGAACGGGACATCGTCCTTAGCCGGCCCTGGACGCCCATAGGCGGCGATACCGCGCCTTTCAAGGCGGAGTTTAACGGAAACGGGAAAACCGTCACCATCAACGCCTTTACGGATGCGTCCCTCTCCGGCGAATATCTCGGCTTTTTCGGTTGTACCGACGGGGCGGAAATAAAGAACCTCAGGGTGCATTGTAATCTGGGGACCGGCGCCCCTCTGGCCCTTACCGTGCCGTTTGGTAGTGAAGGTGTTTTCTATGTAGGCGCTCTTGCGGGTTCCGCCGAAGATTCGCTTTTTGAGAACGTCAGCGTTTCCGGATCCATCAAGGTCACTTCCGCCGTTACCAACAGGATAGAGCTCGGCGGAATTGCCGGGTCATACGAATTCACCACGAGCGGCGCGATCCGTTCGTCCCATGTCCGGGCGGATCTCTCCGCGGTAGAACAACAAGGCAATGTTGAAATCGGCGGCGTAGTTGGGAGCGCCGGGGGGGTCGTTAGCGGAACCAGAACCATCGAAGAATGTTCCTTTACCGGAACACTCCAAGGCAAAGGCGCGGGCGTTAATGCGGGCGGTATAGCCGGTTCTAACGCGGTCAATAGTGCCATCACCGCCTGTTACGCTTCCGGTGTAATCATAGCGGAGGCAGACGATTATGCCTATGCGGGTGGTATAGCGGGATTCAATATCGATAGGATTGAGCGTTGTTATGCCTGGGCCGACGTACACACATTAGGAAACGTATCAGGAACTGATGGCGCCAATGCGGGAGGCATTGCGGGCTACTTAGGGGCAGGGACGGACGGAATTCTCTCGCAATGCTATGCCCTGGGTCAGGTTGTGGCGGCCGGCCCCGCGAATAAAAAATATGTTGGCGGCATTGCCGGCTATAACTATGAGGGGGCCATTGAGTACTGCGCGGCCTTGAACGGCGACATAAGCCACCCTGGAACATCTGCGGGCTTCTCCCTCAACTGGATTGCCGGAAATGATTCCGGAACTTCGGTTGAGACCTATACATCAAACTACCGCCCCTCTGATGGAGCATCTATTGATAGCACCAGTTCAGGTGTTATTGGTGGTAACGGCATCGATTATGCCCGCGCGGCTTTTGAGAGGCCGACGGTGGGAACGGTATACGGTTCCGGCAAACTCGACTGGGACTTCGCCACCGACTGGAAATGGATAGACGGCTACGACTACCCGGTGCTGGCCTGGCAGACCCGGGCGCCCGCTGATCTCGCGACACTGCAATAAGGAAGGTGTATGAAGAAAATTTTTTTTGCCCTGCCCGCCCTGCTCTTTCTTTCCCTGGCCTCCCTTTCCGCCCAGACCGCGGCGGAACTGGAGCGGGTCCTCGCCCTTCCCGCCGTTACTTACGGCGACGCCGCCCGCTTCGTTCTGGGCGCGGCGGGTCTGGGGGCGGACGATTCCCCGGAGGGCGCGTACCGTTTCGCGGCGGATAACAACTGGCTTCCCAAAAAGGCGGCGGCGGAAGAAAACGCCTCCCTGGGAGCCCTATCCTTCCTCATCACGCGGGCCTTTAATATCAAAGGCGGCCTGATGTACAGCCTGTTCCCCGGCCCCCGCTACGGGTACCGGGAGCTGGCCTACCGGAAGATCGTAAGGGGCCGCGCCTATTCCTCTATGCCGGTATCCGGGGAGCGGCTTTTGCGTATCCTCAGCCGGACGCTTGACTATACCGGCGACGCGGTTCCGGGAGAAAAAAGGGCTGAAAATGAATAAAAACTTTTTTCTCCGCGTCCTGGCCCTGTTGCTTTGCGCCGGGCCGGCCTTTTCCCAGGATTACGGCCTTAACCTGCGTTCCCTGCCGGTACTCAGTAACGGGGACGAACCGCAGGAGATTGAATATACCGGAACCGCCATTCCCTGGTTCGCCGCCCCCCTGGGGGAACAGGGGGATCTCTACCTATCCGGGGGAATCTCCGCGGAATATTCGGACGAGGAATGGCGGGCAGTCCCCGAACTGTACCGTTTTGGGTTCAGCTACCGTTTCAATTCCGGCCTGCGTCTTGAAGCCGGACGCCTTTCATACCGGGAACCGCTAAACCTGGTAATGAACGGGCTCTTTGACGGTCTCAGTCTCGGTTTCGACCTGGGGAAAAACCGCCTGAACGCGGGGGCTTTCTACACCGGACTCTTATACAAGAAAAACGCCCGTATTACCATGAGCCCCGGCGACTACGGGGATTACCACGACCAGGATCATTACTTCGCTTCCCGGCGGCTGGTCTTTGTTCTGGGCTGGGAGATGCCCGCCCTTCTCAATACCGGAGGCAGGCTCGATCTGGGAATTACCGGGCAGTTCGATTTGAATGAGCCGGACGATCAGATTGCGGGGGACGGGAGAATACATTCCCAATACGCCCTGGCCGGACTTACCCTGCCTTTCTTGAATAACTTTAACACCAGGCTGGGGGCCCTGCTGGGAATTGCCGAGGAGGATGACCGGGATCCGGGCTTCTTCTTCGCCGGCTCCTGCGGCCTGGCCTGGCTGCCTCCCGGCAGCCTGAACGACCAGCTGTCCCTGGGCGCGGCTGTTTCCTCCGGGGACTGGAACGATACGGCAAGGGCCTTTCTCCCCCTGAACACCATAGCCCGGGGGAAGATACTGCGGCCCGGTCTTTCCGGCCTTGCCCTTATTGAGGGGGGCTACAGCGCCAGGCTCTGCCAGTCCCTTTCGGCGGATTTTCAGACGGCTTATTTTTTCAGAACCGATTCCCGCACTTACAGCGATCCCGGGCTGGACGGGGATTCCCTTTCCCCCCTGCTTGGGGGTGAAATCTACGGCGGCCTTAGCTGGGTGCCGGTTTCGGATGTTTCTTTTATCCTGGGCGGAGGCGCCTTTTTCCCCCAATGGGGAAAGGCTTTCGCGGCCGATGCTTCCGCCCGCTGGCGCGTTTCCCTGGAAACGATTCTCTCTTTTTAGGAGTTACGTCAATGAACCGCGGAAAACCGTTTTTCATATGCGCCCTTGCGCTGATGGGGGCTTTCTCTTTTGTTCCCCGCTTTAGCCCCCCTCTTTACGCCCAGGAAACCGCTTTCTTCCGGGAAGTAAACGGAACGGTCGAGATCAAAGCCCCCGGTTCGGAGCTTTGGATAAACGCCTCCCCGGGAGACCGGATAGAAAAAAACACGCTTGTCTCAACCGGATTTAGAAGCAGCGCCGCGATTGTTTTGGGGGAATCGCTTATCATGGTGCGGCCCCTTACCCGCTTGAGCCTGGATGAAATAATCACGAGCCAAAACAACGAAGAGGTAAACATCTACCTTCATACCGGAAGGCTCCGGGCCGAGGTAAGCCCGCCCGCCGGGGGAAAAATCGATTTTACCGTCAGGAGCCCGATCGTTACCGCATCGGTACGGGGCACTTCTTTCGAATTTGACACGGAGAACCTGCGGGTTGATGAAGGGCGGGTGCAATACTCCCTTGCCAACGGCAGGCAGGTGGCCGTAACCGGGGGAGGGATAAGCTATGTGGATGAAACGGCCAATACCGTAATAAGCCCCTTTGAGGCGGCGGAGGAACTCCTTGCCCCCGCCCTTCCCCCCGGCGGAAGCGCTTCCGGCAGCCCCGCGGGGGACAGCGCCCCGCTTATACCGCCCCCGTCCCCGCCCTCGGAACCAAGCGGGGCCGATGTGGAAATCGGTTTCGGCTGGGACTAAACCGCCTTAGCGATCAATTTTTCCAAAAAACGTTTATACTAAAGGAGTAAGGGGCAAACTGGAAGAGCGGGAATTGCCCGCGGAACCCTTTGAAACCCGATCCCGGCCCCGCGCCGGGGAAGCGGGCGGGCGATCGCCTTCCAGCCCGATGCAACAGGCTCCTGGGGGCCGGGCGTGATCAGGCGGAGGCCTGAACGCCTGTCGGGAACGCCGGGAGAGGGGTTGAAGTATGGGTGAAAGGAAAATTTTCGTCGAACATTCCGGCAAGACAATTTACCTGGAAGACGGCAGAGTCTACAAGGTAATGGGAGAGGGATACCCGGCCTCCGACGTGTTTAACGAAGCCCTGAACCTGGCCGCGGTGGGGGAAACAGGGCTGAAGGTTCCGAAGATTGCCGAGGTAAGGCAGATAGAGGGCAAGTGGGCCATCGTCTGGGACTACATTGAGGGAAGCACCCTGCTGGACAAGATGCGGAACGAGCCCGGCCGTTTCGAGGAATTCCTTGAACGTTTCGTGGATATCCAGCTTGAAATGCACAGCTACAACGCCCCCCGGCTCCCGGTGCTGGCGGAAAAGATACACCGGAAGATCCGCGCCAGCGGGCTTGACGCCACCAGCCGCTACGAGCTTCACAGCCGGCTTAACAGTATGCCCCGGCATACCAAGCTCTGCCACGGGGATTTTATCCCCAGCAACATCGTTATTGCCGGTAACGGCGAGGCTTACATCATCGACTGGTCTCACGCAACCCAGGGCAACGCCTCGGCGGACGCGGCCCAAACCTGGCTGCTCTTTAACCTGTACCGGGATCTTTTCCCGGAAAACCCCGACCTTCCCGACCGCTATCTGGAGCTTTTCTGCGCGAAAAGCGATACGGCTGTTCAGTACGTGGAAAAGTGGATAGCCCTGGCGGCGGCTTCGCAACTGGCAAAGAAGAAGGCTGGGGAGAGAGATTTCCTCCTCCGCCAGGCGCGCATCGCCGAATACGAATAGGGAACAGCAGATCTTTCCCGGAAGAACGCGGAATTTCCCGGCAGGGCCCGCCCGCGAGGAAGCGGCGTCCCAGGGGATCGAGGCTCCGGTTGCTCCGGGCCGGTAAAATCGCTATACTTTCCTTATGCTGTTCCCGCTGATCAAGGAGATTCTCCTGCTCCCGCCTCAGTCCCAGGAAGTAAAGATCCGGGGCTGGGTTCGTACCAAAAGGGAATTGAAGAATCTTGTCTTTATCGAGGTGAATGACGGTTCCTGCTTTAAGAGCATCCAGTGCGCCTTCGACCGGAACAGGCTCTCTTGCCCGGCAGCTTCCGGGGAGGCCCCGGCCGCCGGAGGTTCCGGCCTCGAATCGGCCCTGGAGGGGGCCGGCACCGGGGTTTCCGTGGAGCTGACCGGGAAACTGGTTCCCTCCCCCGCCTCCGGGCAGGCTGTGGAAGTGGCCGCCGAATCCCTCAGGATCCTGGGCGCCGCCCCGCCCGAGACTTACCCCCTTCAGAAAAAGCGGCATTCCCTGGAATTCCTGCGGGAAATAGCCCACCTGCGGCCCCGGACCAATACCTTCGGCGCGGTGGCCCGGATACGGAGCCGGCTCTCCTTCGC
>JAIRRU010000073.1 GCA_031255815.1 Treponema sp.
CTGGGCGGGTTCTTGTAGTAGGCCGGAAGCCGGGCTTCCGCCAGGATGTAGCGGTCTTCCCCGTCCTGGACCATCACGTAGTCGATGTCCGGCCCCACGGTGAGGGCCAGGTTGGAGGGGAGGGTCCAGGGGGTGGTGGTCCAGGCCAGGAGGTAGCTGCGCTCGTCCAGGCTGTCCAGCAGGGCCTGGTCCGGGGTCGCCGCTTCCCCACTTTTGATTTTGAAGCGCACGGTAATGGCCGGGTCGTGGACATCCTGGTAGCCGCCCAGATTGAGTTCGTGGTTGGAAAGCACCGTGGCGCAGCGGGGGCAGTAGGGGAGGATGTAGTGGCCTTCGTAGAGGAGGCCCTTTTCCCAGAGGGTCTTCATAACCCACCAGATGGTCTCCATATAGTCCGGATCCATGGTTTTGTAGTCGTGGTCGAAGTCCACCCAGCGGCCCATGCGGGTAACCGCCTGCCGCCATTCGTTGACGTAACGCAGCACCGAGGCGCGGCAGGCCTCGTTAAACTCGGCAATGCCGAATTTTTCGATATCGGTCTTGGAGTTGAGCCCCAGCTCCTTTTCGATGAGGTTTTCCACCGGGAGGCCGTGGCAGTCCCAGCCGAAGCGGCGTTCGACTTTTTTGCCTTTCATGGTCTGGTAGCGGGGGATGATGTCTTTTATGGTGCCGGGCACGAAATGCCCGAAGTGGGGGAGCCCTGTGGCGAAGGGGGGGCCGTCGTAGAAGACAAATTCGTCTGCGGGACGCCCCTTCCCCGCGAAGGCCCCTTCCCGCCGGGCCACGGATTTTTCAAAAATATGGTTCTTTTCCCAGTAGGCAAGGATACCCTCTTCCAGTTTGGGGAAATTAACCTTCGGATCCACCGCTTTATACACCGTTTTACCACTCCCGGGGCGGCGGCGCCGGAAAACCGCAGAGCGCCCCGATTACTGAATTCGCGCCCGCCCGCAAAACCGCCTGCTTTGCGAACGGAGCTTCCATTTGCATACGCAAATGCGTTTTTTAGACAGCCTGCCCATAATGCGCCCGCGTCATGACAGGCCCGAATTATAGGTAAGGCTGTTCCGAAACTCCGGTTCTGGAACAGGCCCGTGTTTCCGTGTTTTAGCCGGGCTTGGGCATTTGAAACGATCCCAGTATGCCATAAAGGGGGCTTTTTATCTATACGGGGGGAGAGAACGGGGAGGTACCGCCCTTACTCATCAGGCTTGTTCAAGAATGCGCTTGGTTCGCGGACGGATTCCGCGGAATGTTCCGCGTTTCGCCGTTCTTAAGCGCCTGTTGTTCAGAAATTCCAGTTTCTGAATAACTCTGTTGTCTCCCTCCGCCTGTCCGGTTAGTACCTTGTTTACACTAAAACTCGAGATAAGCGTAACAACCGGGAACAAGAATTTTAACCGCGAAGGCGTACAAAGGCGAAGAAGGAAAGAAGAAGGGAGAAACATAGTATAGTAGCAGGTACAAAATTTCTTCAACTCAGGGCAATTGAGATGAAGTATCGAAGTTTTCGATGTAAAAGTTCGTGCTGTTCGTGTGGTTAGTGGCTATCCCTTTATCCATACTTTTAGCCTAAACAAGGCAGTAGGCACCGAAGTAACAATTCCCACCGTTCGCGGTTATTTTAAACCGGGAATTGCCGCAAGAGTCCCTCTCCCCCTTGACAGGCGGAGAAAACGGATTTATAGAAAAGATGTTTTATGAAAGGGGGAACCGGAAATTGGAATACACCAGCCTTGGAAAGACGGGCAGAAAGGTAAGCAGGATAGGGTTTGGCGGCGCTACCGCGGGGATACGTAACTATGTACACCGTTTCGATCCCGAAAACGGGGAAGACCGCCGGGGCGTAATCGAGGGAATCCGGGAGGCGTACAAACTGGGGATCAATTACTTTGATACCGCGGAAGGCTACGGCAACGGGGCGAGCGAGAGTATCTTTGGCGAGGCTTTGGCCGGTATTCCCCCGGAAGAGATATTCCTTGCCACCAAGGTTTCCCCCGCCCGGAAGGACGAAGTCCGCGAGGCGGGAGACATCCGGGAATCCCTTGAAAACAGCTTGAGACGGCTCCGGAGGGATTATATCGACCTTATCCAGATCCACGGCAGTTATTATAGCGACGGGAAAGCCCGGGCAATTTTGAAAAAGGGCGGCGTGGCCGATACTCTGCAGAAGGCCAAAGATGAGGGCCTGGTAAAATTTGTCGGTTTTACGATCGAAGCGCAAAATACGGCGCTTGAACGCTTTTTAGACAGCGGGCGTTTTGATACGATTCAGATACAGTACAACCTGCTCTTTCAGCATCCCTACGATCCCTACTTTACCAGCGGCAGCCTTTATACGGCAAAGGAAAACAAGCTTGGCGTTGTGGCAATGCGCACGGTAACATCCGGGATATTTCAAAAATGGATACAAATGGTAAATCCGGCCAATACCTTTAACTACAACCCCGCGCTGATTCAATTTGTGCTTTCAAACCCCCTGGTTGACGTCGCCCTTTTGGGAATGAGGAGCGCCGAACGGGTTCGGGAAAACGTAGCTATCTGCAACGATCTTACCGGGCGCATCAATATTAAGGATCTTCATTACCGGATCGCGGATTAAACCGGGCCTGTTCAAGAACCCGGCCGGTTCTTGAACAAGTCTTGTAAAATGCCCGCGTTTGCCGTTTTTAAGCGCTTGTTGTTGGGAAACCGAAGTTCCTCAACAGCGTTATTACTGAGGAACGAGGCGGAAAAATGTTTGAATACCATGTACTTACCATCGGGCGCTTTTCCCGGAACCGTTTTTGGGGGGAGCTGGAAAGCCGGGCCTACCGGGACGCGCTCTGTACGTCAACCCTTATCAAGGGCAAAATGAATATGGTGGCCGATCCTTCCCTGCCCCCGGATCAAATGGCAAAGACCCTTTACGACCGTTCGGGGCTGCGGCCTGACGCCGTTGCCGCAGTGTTTATCACCCATGCGCACGGGGATCATTACGCAGGGCTTGAGCTTTTCGAACATGCCCGGTGGTTTATGAGCGGCATTGATCTTGCGGCCATGAGGAAATCGGATAACCCGCGCAGCCGGGAACTTGCCGGAAAAATTCAGCCGTTTGAGCCGGGCGCTTTGGACGGATTGGAGTTTGTCCCCCTCCCCGGACATACCGCCGGCAGCGCCGGCCTTTTGTTTCAGAGCGAGGACGGCAGGGTAATGGTCGCCGGGGACGCGGTGATGACCCGGGATTTCTTCCGCCACCGGGCGGCGTACTACAACGCGGCGGACAAAGAACAGAACCGGGACTCGATTGTCAGGATTGCGGAGACAGCGGATATCGTCGTCCCCGGGCACGGCAATTATTTTATTGCGCGCAATATTTCATCGACGGCCCTGCCCTCGGCATCGGGAAGTTCCACGCCGAGCAGTTTGGCGTAAGTCGGCGCCTCGTCAATAATACTGCCTTTTTCCAAAACCACCCCTTCCTGTATATGGGGGCCTTTGGCGGCAAGGATCGGCTGAGGCCCCTTGCCGGGGAGGTAGCCGTGGGTGGCTTTGCCGTAACGGTAATCGGAAAAATCAAAATTTTTTACCAGCGGCCGCTTCCAGTCGTCGCCAAAGGATGTATAGCCGTCGGTTTCCAGAACAAAGGAGAAATTGCCGCCGAGCCGTTCCTTTTCACGGGCCTCGTTCTCCGTATATACCTGGCTAATGCCGTAGATCCCCTCTTCGCAGAAACTGCGGAGCAGGGCGTGGGTTTTCCGGTATAGTTTCGGATCGTCAGGATCTTTAAGGTAAACCAGCGCGGACATGCCGTTGGAGAGGCTGTAGGCGTCCCAACTGCTGATATTGCCCGCACCGTCGCTGCGGATAAGGCCGTAATCGGCCAGCAGTACATTTATATTAACGGCGCGCTTTATTTCCATTTGCCCGTGATCGCTTACCAGAAAGAAATCTGTTTCTTCGCGGACGCCTGCTTCCTCAAGGGCGTCCATGATCTGCCCTATCCACTGGTCGGTTTGTTCTATGGACACATCGATCTTTTCGTTGAAAACGCCGTAGCGGTGACGGGCGCCGTCAATATTGGCGGGGTGGATGACCATAAATTCCGGCTTGTACTGGCGGATAATGTCGCAGGTGCAGTTCACGATAAAGTAATCCAGGGAAGGGTGTTCCCGTTCCTTCATGTTGTGAAAATACCGGGCAATAATTTTCATCATTTCGGGGCTCGAACCGGATCGGGTAAAAGCGGCTTCCATGGAATCTCCCGCGCCCTGCGTCCAGTATTCATCAATAAGGTAATCGATGGAAGGATGCCTGCCCGTTACCGGCCAGAATACCGCGGCGGTTGAGTAGCCGCCGCTTTTCGCGGCGTCAAAAATGTCCCGCACCTTTACCGCGTCGTGGAACCACAGCCAGGGCGGGGCCAGGTTTCCCGGGCGGAACTCCAGGTTGCCGCTTATCCCGTGGGTGTCGGGGTATGTCCCGGTAGTCATAGTTACATGGGCCGGATAGGTAACCGTAGGGTAAATGGTTTTGACTCCTTGTATTTCGGAACCCCCTGCCAGATAGCGCTTGAAATTGGGAAGGGTCCTTAAATAGGCCAGATCCTCCCCCACAAGGGCGTCCGCGGAAAAAACAAAAAGCCTTCTCTTCATGTTATCCCTCCTGATAAACCAAGCCTGCGCCGCAATCTTACAAGCGACGCGGGCCCCGCGTCAATGCGGCGCTCAAAACTCATCCAAATTGGTCTTAGTCAGCTTTGCCCTGCCCGCATTGCGAAAAAACAGCCGATCGGTTTCTTGTCTTTGTTACCTGTGGTTGTTCCGCTGACGGAAGGATCTTGCTATGAGGGCGGCGGTTTCCTCCGGGCTCTCCCCGGCCCTAAGGCTTAGATCCGCTATTTCCCGGTAGATTGCCCCCCGCCGCAGGTGGAGCTGCCGGTGGGTTTCCCGGGGATTCCCGGTTTTGAGGAAGGGCGGGAATTCTCCGGTCTTTTCCGCCGCCGCTTCTATCCGTTTCCAGGCGGTTTCCGCGGGGACTTCAAGGTAAACCGTGAAGATCCGGCCGGATCTTTTGAGCGAGGGATCTTTAAGCAGATCCATGGCGGCGCCGTTGTCCGCGAGACCCCCGCCTGCGGCGACGGCGCGGAGCCCCCTCTCCTCCCTGTCAAAGAGCTCCCGCAGGGCTTCGGCCTCGGCTTTCCGGAAGATATCCGGCCCCTCCCCGTACAGGGCGCGGGGGCTTTTCCCGGTACGGGCTTCCACCAGTTCGTCCAGATCGGTAAAAGGCAGCGCCTGATTGTTTTCCTCCGCCCAGATCCGGGCAAGGGCGCGGCCGGCGCTGGTTTTGCCTGAGTGTTTCGGCCCCACAAGCAGAATAGTTTCCACAGATTTACACCTCAAAGATTCACCTTAAAGATCCGGACGGTATTATGCTATATATATAAATGGCATGAACATTCTTCTTCTGCTCATTTTTATCTCCGCCCTTCCGGTGTTTCTCTTTTACCTCTGGCTCCGCCTCTCCCGGTTCTTTCTGCCCCTGCACTGGTTTCTCCTTTTCCTGCTTGCCGGAACCCTTTCCCTGCTTGCCGCCCTGGTTCTGCAGCGCCTTCTGCCGGACACCCCCCCAGGCGCCGGCGGGACAGGCTGGTTGTTTTACACGATTTTCTGCAAAGCCGCCCTGGCGGAGGAGACAGGCCGCTTCCTTGTCCTGCTGGCCTTTTTCCGGATAAGCTCCGGGTTTTCCGCGCAATCCGGCGGCGGAGGCTTTGCCCCGCGGTTCCGGCGCAGCGCTGAACCCGGTCCCGATGCCGCGCCCGGGAGATTCTGGGGGATGCTTGCCGGGCTCGTGGCCGGCCTCGGCTTTGCAGCCGTGGAAAACGCCTCCTACGGGGCGGCTGATGCGGCCATTGCCCTTATCCGGGCCTTCACCGCCGCCCCCCTGCACGGCGCCTGCGGGGCCCGCGCGGGCGCCGCCGCGGCAGGCTTGCGGGAGAGCCCTTTTCCCTCCCTGCTGAGCTTTCTATCCGCCGTTGCCAACCACGGTATGTACAACTTCATGATCCTCCTCGGACCCGCCCCCCGGATTCTGGCGATCTTTACCGCCTTTACCGCCCTTGCCTCCTCGATCCTGTTTATCCGGGCGGGGTTAAAGAATTTTGACGGCAGCCGGTTCCGCCGCAAAACCGGGGAAAACGGGCAAATCCGGTAAAAAAGGAATGATCCGCGGAAGATCCCTTGACTTTTTAGTCTTGGCTTTGTATATTAAGGTATATTGCCAATCAACGCGGGGTAGAGCAGTTGGCAGCTCGTCGGGCTCAGAACCCGGAGGTCGTAGGTTCGAGTCCTACTCCCGCTAAATGAAAGCCTCCCTGGGGAGGCTTTTTTCATATGCGTCCGGAAAGCGTCATACCCCGCGTTTACACGCCTGTTTAAATTTTTTAGGACCTTAGTTAGCGGTATTTTGACTATTGCAGACCGGGTGATACGCCGTAAATGAAAAATAG
>JAIRRU010000152.1 GCA_031255815.1 Treponema sp.
GCGGTATGAACGGCGATAAAACCCGATTCCCGGCCCATCACCTTTACCAGGCCGATGCCGTTGATGGCGGAACTGGCCTCCATGTGGGCGGCGGCCACCACTTCCACCGCCTTGTCCACGGCTGTTTCAAAACCGAAAGAGCGCTGTACCAGATTGAGGTCGTTATCCACCGTCTTGGGGATCCCCACCAGGGCAATCTTGAGCCGGCGTTTGTCGATTTCCTCGGCGATATCCAGGCTTCCCCGCTGGGTTCCGTCCCCGCCGATAGTGAAAAGCATATTGAGATTGAGCTGCTCCATGGCGTCAACTATCTGGGTTACTTCCCTGCCGCCGCCCCGGGCGCTTCCCAGGAAGGTGCCCCCCAGCTTGTGGATATCGTCCACAATGTCCGGATCCAGGATTTTGATACCGTATTTATACTCCGGCAGGAAGCCCTTGTAGCCGTAACGGATACCGGAGATCCGCTTTACCCCGTAACGGTACCAGAGACAGCGGACTATGGCCCGGATTACGTCGTTAATGCCGGGGCACAGCCCCCCGCAACTGACAATCCCGGCGTGTACGTGGGCGGGCATGAAGTAGATCATCTCCCGGGGGCCGGCACATTCCAGTACCTGGCTCCGTTTAACCGGGTTCTGGACGCCCAGTTTTATATCTGTCCCCAGACGGACAAACTGGCTGTCCGTCACATAGTTGGCCATAAGATCGCCTTCGGTTGTAGACATGGCAATAGGAGAGTTGATATTCCTCTTGCCCAGTTCCTCGATACTAAAATCGTAGCTATCAGCCATACGGGCCCCCGTTTGGATATTCTTAATGGTATTATAAGCCTTTTCGGGATCTTCATGCAATTGCACCTGAGGATATGCCGCGCCTTGTTCCTGGGGGTTGTCCCCGGAAGGCTGGTCTGATTCCGCGCGAACCTGGCGGATTTTGGGTATGGGAGCCATGATTCGGTTCATGCTTTTAGCCTAAGCAGGGTACCGGCCGCGTTGTTGTTATTTTTGCCGTTTGTTGGTATTATTGATTCAGGAGCCGGGGTTTGTTTCAAAACCGGCAGCGGGGGCTTTGTTCCCGGCGGGGCGGGTTTCCGGAGAAAAGCGCCGTTTTTTACGGGCTGAGTTCCGCGGCCCGGGCGGTTTTCCCGGGGCAGGAGCCCTTCCGAAAACCGGGTTTTGGGAAAGCCTTCCGCGTTAAAGGATTTGCAAGGAGAAAAATATGTTTGAAGAACAAGTCAGGGTCGCCCTTGATAATGTACGGCCTTCCCTCCAGGCGGACGGCGGGGATGTGGAATTTGTGTCGCTTGCCGAGGACGGGACTGTCTCGGTTAAACTTACCGGCGCCTGCGGGGGCTGCCCCATGGCCCAGATGACCCTGAAAATGGGTATTGAGAACTACCTCAAAAAGGAAGTGCCCCAGGTTACCGCGGTCGTTGGGGTCTAATGCCAATTTCCTCCCCGTAAACCGCCGGGATATGGCGGAACGGGGCTGGGAATCCTGCGATTTTGTCTTTGTTTCAGGCGACGCCTATGTGGATCACCCCTCCTTCGCGGCGGCGCTTATCAGCCGGGTTTTGGAGGCGGCGGGTTACCGGGTAGGTATTATCCCCCAGCCCCGCTGGGACGATCCGGCTTCCTACACGGTTCTGGGGAGGCCCCGTTTCGCCTTCCTGGTTGGGGCCGGGAACATGGATTCCATGGTCGCCAATTATACCGCCGCGAAAAAACCCCGCAAAAACGATGCCTATTCGCCGGGAGGGAGCTCCGGCTTCCGTCCCGACCGGGCGACTCTGCGTTACCTTGCCGGCCTCCGCGCCGCCTGTAAAAACATACCCGTGATCATCGGCGGCATCGAGGCCAGCCTCCGCCGTTTTGCCCATTACGATTACTGGTCGGATACAGTCCGCCGATCCATCCTGCTGGATTCCAAGGCGGATATCCTGGTTTACGGCATGGGGGAAAAACCCATCCTGGAGATAGCCCGCCGCCTTGCCGCCGGGGAGCCCGTCTCCGCTATTACCGGAGTGCGGGGAACCTGCGTCCGCTGCCGCGAGCCTCAGACGGAACCGGGTAAGCGCGGCGCGGCCCTTCCGGGCTCTGTCCCGCCGGATTCCGCCCTTCCGGATTTCATCCCGCCGGGCGCTGTCCGCCTTCCGGACTACGAGACGGTGCGGGGCGGGGATCCCGCCTCCCTGCGGGCCTACGCCGAACACTTCATGACGCAGCGTTACAACGCGGATCCGGAAAGCGCCAGGCCCCTGGCGGAAAAAAGCGACGGGGGCCGCTGGGTGCTTCAGAACCCCCCCGCCTATCCTCCCGGCAGCGCCGAGCTTGACGCCTTCTACGAACTCCCCTTTACCCGGCGGGCCCATCCCCAATACGAGGCCTTGGGAGGGGTTCCCGCTTTGAAAGAAGTTGCCTTTTCCCTGGTTTCAAGCCGGGGCTGCTTTGGGGGCTGCTCATTCTGCGCCATCAGCTTCCACCAGGGCCGGGCGCCGAGCCCCCGGAGCGGGGAGAGCCTTGTCCGGGAGGCGAAAACCCTCAGCCGCCTGCCGGGTTTTAAGGGTTATATCCACGACCTGGGGGGGCCTACCGCGAATTTTTACAGTCCCGCCTGCGAAAAACAGCGGCGGGGCTGTTTCTGCCCCCGCCGGGAATGTCTCTACCCCCGGCCCTGCCCGGAGCTGCGGGCCGATCACGGCCCCTATCTCAAAATCCTGGCCGCCCTGCGGGATCTTTCCGGGGAGCCGGAAATTCCGGCCGGAAGCCGCCGGGCCGCTCCTTCAAAAAATCCGGGCCTGTTTAAAAAGATCTTTATCCGCTCCGGCATCCGCTTTGACTTTATCGCCCTGGATAAAAAGAGGGGAAGGGAATTCCTCGAAACCCTCTGCGGGCGCCACGTAAGCGGCCAGCTCAAAGTCGCCCCGGAACATACCGCTCCCCGCGTGCTCGCCCTGATGGGCAAGGGGGAGGCGGCGGAATACGATCGTTTCCGGAAGGATTACGAAGAGACAAACCGGCGGCTGGGGCTTAAGCAGTACCTGATACCCTATTTTATCTCCAGCCATCCCGGTTCCGGCCTGGCGGAGGCGGCGGAACTGGCCCGCTACCTAAAGAAGACCCGTTTTATCCCCGATCAGGTTCAGGACTTTTACCCCGCTCCGGGAACCCTCTCCACCGTGATGTACCGCACCGGCCTGGATCCCCGCACTATGGAGAAGGTCTTTGTGCCCAGAGGGGAGCGGGAAAGACGGCTCCAGCGGGCCCTGCTCCAGTTCAACCGGCCGGAAAACCGCCGCCTGGTTATCGAGGCCCTGCGGGAAGCGGGCCGGGAGGAGCTTATACCGGAGCTCCTGCGCTGATCCGCGAAACCCCCTCCCGGAGACCCGTCCGCCGCGGGCCGGTTCCGCCCTCCCCGTCCAAAAAAGATATATTTCTAACGTAACTTTTTTCTTGACTATTTTGGTAAAAATTGTATTTTATAAATAAGGGTACATTAAAAAATAGCTGATTGTTAAAAATAGCAACAACAGCCAAGAGAAATTGCCGCTGTCAGCGGCAATGACACTGTTCCCACCGGTTAGCGCTACAACCACAATTACTATCTCAATGAGAGGGAGACACATGACGAATCGGCACTACAAAATTCTTGAGGAACTGACCAAAAATCAGAAGATGGAAGTGTCCGCTCTTGCGGAAATGCTTGAGGTGTCCCAGGTAACGATCCGCAAGGATCTGGATCTTCTGGAAGATCAGGGGCTCCTCTACCGTATGCACGGCTACGCCTGTATTGACCGGAGCGACGACGAGAGTAAATGCCTGGCGTTCAATTACGATCTTAAAAAACGGATCGCCCGTCTCGCTGCGGAAACGGTGAAAGACAGGGAAACAGTTATGCTTGAATCCGGCGCCCTCTGCGCCCTGCTGGCGGAAGAATTGGTAAACTCCAAGAAAGATATTACCATCGTTACTAACTCGGTGTTTATCGCGAACCACATCCGCCATATATCAAACGGAAAGATCATCCTGTTGGGCGGCTACTTCCTGAAAGACGCCCAGGTGAACGTGGGGCTTATGACCAGCAAGTGCGGGGAGAATTTCTTTCCCGATAAATTGTTCATCCAGGTCGACGGTTTTTCCGAAAACCACGGCTTTACCGGAAGGGATCATCTGCGGGTAGAAACTGTCGTTAACCTTTCCGGGCAGGTTAAAAACGTCATTGTCCTGACAGAGTCGGAGAAGTTCAACAGGCCCGGCATGGTAAGTTTGATGCGCACCGAGGAGGTGAATTCGGTTTATACCGACGACGGCATACCCCAGGGGGTAGAGAGCTTTCTCAGGCAGCGGGATGTGCGCATAAAGAAGGTGCCCCGCTGCGCGGCGTAATTAGTGTCTGTCCGCAAAGTCGGTTACTTTGCGGACAAACCTTGCATTTTCTCGCCTGAAGGCTGCGAAAATGCGTTTTTCAAGGAAGTCTGTCCATAATGTGTCTACATTATGGACAGACTCTAATTAGGACGCTCCCGCGGAACGGGGAGGCGCTACGCTTTCAGCAGGAGCCCTTCCCGGGCCATGAGCAGTTCCAGGCTGGTCTTGCCGGCAAGCCCGGCCTGGTACTTCTTTTCCCGGGCGGCAAGCCGGGTATCCGTCCGGTTGGGATCGTGGTGGAAACAGACGAGCTTTTTCACCCCCGCTTTAAGGGCGCTGTCTATGGCGGATTCGTAGGAACTGTGCCCCCAGCCGAGATGATCGGCGTATTCCCTGGCGGTGTACTGGGTATCGTAGAAGAGCAGATCCGCGTTCCGGATAAAGTTAAGGATACTGTCGTTTTCCTCCCGGGCGGCCAGCTCCCCCTCGCGGGCGGCGTCCTCGTTGTAATCCGGGTCACGGGGATCCGTAGGAAAGATGTTGCGGAAGGGTTCCGTATCGTAGGCGGTAACAATGGATTTACCCTGGTACTCGAAACGGTAGCCCAGGCAGAGCAGGGGGTGGTTCAGGTACTTCGTCGTTACCCTGAGGCCGCCGCCCAAATTGAGGACGGTCTGTTTGAGCCCGATGTACTTGATACGGGCGGAAAGCTCGCTCAGCCGGACCGGCCAGTAGCGAAAGGAAAGCTGGTTCCCGATTACCGATTCCAGGCTGTCTTCGTCTTTAAAGGAGGCGGGGCTGTAGATCTGCAGCTTCGTGGCGGGCGCGAAGAGCGGGCTGAACATGGGAAGGCCCATGATGTGATCCCAATGGGTATGGCTGACAAAAATATCAGCCCTGACGGGCCCCTTCTTGAAATCGCGGGCCATAAGCCGATCCCCCAGGGGTTTTATCCCGGTACCCAGATCCACGATTACAAGCCGATCATCCGCACGGATCTCAAGACAGGAAGTATTGCCGCCGAAAACAACAGTATCGGGCCCCGGACAGGGCATTGATCCCCGGGCGCCCCAGATGCGGACAGAAAACATGACAATCCACCTTACAGCCCGTTTAAAAACCAGCCGGATTTTGGAACGGGTCCGGTTTTATAAAATAATATCCCAGGTTCCTGATAAAAACACTGTTTTGTAAAATCTTCGCTAAAACCGCCGGCCCGCAAAAGCCCCGCCTTAATCCCGCAGGGGCCGCGCGCTGATTTCCCGGGAGAATTCCCCCAGGTGCCGCTCCGGCTCCCCGGAAGGGGGAAGGCCCGGCGGAAAGTTGAGGCTGTAGGCGGCCACGGCAAAATAGTAAACCGTCCCGTTCCGGAGCCCTTCGACACGGAAGCTGCTGCGTTTCCCCAGGTCTAGGGGGGAAGGGCCCAGAGTGGCGCCGTCCCCGAAGTACTCCCCCGGGGCTGTCCCGTAGTACAGCAGGTAGCCGGCGGCCTCCGTGTCGGGGCTGTTCCGCCAGCTCAGGGTTACCGCCCCCTCCGAGGCGGTTGCCATGAGCTGGGAGGGCGGCCGGGGCGGCATATTGGGCTGGTAGCGGAGCCGTATCTCCTCCAGGTAGGGGCTGATCTCCCCGTCCCCCGAGGGGTACAGTATCGCCGCTACCTGCACGTAGCGGCCTTTCAGGGTATCCGCCAGATCCTCGCCCGGAACGACCGCCCGCCAGTCCCCGTCGGTCCAGCGGTAGGGATTGTCCGCCGCCCGGAGGAAGAACTGAACCGCCGAATTATCGGCAAAGCGGAAATCCCCCCCGCCTTCGTACTCATTATGGATCCTGCCGTCTTTCAGGCCGGTGCTGCCGCCCGAAGCGTCCAGCCGGAGTACCCTGCTGGAATTCTGCCCCAGATCGATGGTACGGCTTTCCATCCAGCCGCCCGAGGCGGGGTAGCGCCCCAGTTCCGGCTCGCTGCTGAAAGCGGCGTGGATCCGGAACTCGTCCATCATCCCGGAGAAGCGCCTTCCCAGGGTAAAGCCGCCCCCCTCCCCCGCCAGAGGGACGTAAACCTCGCCGCCCTCCCTGCCGGAGGAGCTGGCGTAGACGATGTCCTCCGAATTTCCGTTCACCAGGTACTCCAGAAAGCCTGTAGCGGCCTCGAAACGGATAAGGTGATGGCTCCAGGTCTTGGGAACCACCGGGCTTTGGCCGTTCAGGGCGAGGCTGAGGCTCCGGCCGGCATCGGCGGAGAAAAAGAAGTCTTCGAAAGTCCAGCGGAAGCGGTTTTTCAGCACCCCGCACTGTATCCGCTGGGATACCAGCCCGGCGTAGCCTTCCGGAACCGCGCCGGAGGCCGGGATCCCCCCTCCAACCGGGGGGGAAAGCCCCCGCGGGATACTGGCCGACCAGGAAAGGAGCTGCTCCCCGTTTTCCATGTTCAGGGGGTATACCCAGAATTCAAGGCTGAAGTCCCCTATGTTCCGGCCGGGGGCGAAAAGGGCGTCGCTCCGCCAGGGCTCGATGATCAAGGGGGCCTCCGGGGCCGGCAGGGCCCTTTCCCCGGCCCTCAATCCCGCGGTTGAAGCGGAAAAGAGAACCGCGTCCTTTCCCTTCCGGGCCCAGGGGGAACCGGCGCTGGAAACGGCGGGGCTGCCGCTGCTTTTAACCCGGTAACGGCCTGTCCGGTCGGTAAAAAGTTCCGGTTTGCCTTCGTCGAAGGACAGGGCCAGATCGAGAGCGGCCCCGGCCGGGTTCCCGCTTGCCAGGCTGAGCACGGGCCAGGGCCGGATCTTATCCAGTTCCGTCAGACCCTGGTATTTCGCGCCGTCCCAGGCCGCGGGGCCGCCGATGGAAACAATTGCCCCGTCGAGGGCGGAAAGACTACCTGAAACCGTCAAAAAAAGATAAAATAGAGTGGTGAATATACTTTTCTTTACCATGATTGCCGGCATTCCCCTTCAAAAGCCCCGCGGGAGCTATCCCCCGGGAAGTTCAGGAAAACCAGGGGGAGTTTTAGAACTTCCCTTATTTATCGGCTAAAATGACCCGGGCCCCTGAAAAGTTTTCGGAGAATTTCGCGGCTCTTAAGGCGGCTGCCCGCGAGGCCCCCAGGGAGCCGGGGGTCTATCTCATGCGGGACGGGGACAACCGGATCATCTACGTGGGCAAGGCCCGGATCTTACGGAACCGGCTGGGTTCCTATTTTTCCGGCGCCAAGGACATCAAGACCAGCACCCTGATCCGTCAGGCCCGTTCCATCGAGACCATTATCGTTGCCAGCGAGTACGAAGCCCTGCTCCTGGAAAACACCCTGATAAAACAGCACTCCCCCAAGTACAACATCAACCTGAAGGACGGCAAAACCTATCCGGTGGTGCGGATAACCAGCGAGGGATTCCCCCGGGTGTTCAGAACCCGGCATATCGTGGAGGACGGAAGCCGCTATTTCGGCCCCTTCCCCAACATCCAGTCGGTGGATCTGATCCTGGATCTGGTGGAGAAGCTTTTCCCCCTGCGCAAATGCCGGACTTTTAAGAAGCGGGAGAGCCCCTGTATGTACTACCACATCGGCCGCTGCATGGCCCCCTGCTGCGGGAAGATCACGGTTGAGGAATACGCCCTCCAGGTGCGCCGGATGGAACAGCTTTTAACCGGGTCGGTCGCGGGGGACGGGGCGAACCGGGAACTTATCCGGGATCTGGAGGGGGAGATGGGAAAGGCGGCGGCGGAACTGAGGTTCGAGCGGGCCGCCCAGCTCCGTAACGCCATCCGGGCCATCCAGGATCTTTCCGGGGACAGCGCGGTGGTGGACTTCGATCCGGAAAGCCGGGACTATATCGCCTGGGCTACCGAGGGGGTTTTTACCACCTTTACCGTCTTTTCCATGCGGGGGGGCAGGATGACCGGACGGGAACTCTACCGCACCCGTTCCGCGGCGGACGAGGGGGAATCCCTGGAGACCTTTATCGCCTCCTACTACGACCCCGGCCGGCCCCCGCCTGCCCGGATCTACCTTCTGCCGGAGCCTTCCGCGGCAAAAAAAGCCGGGGACGGAGCGCCCTCCCTCTTTGTTTCCCCCGATTCCCTGGCCCGCTGGTTCCGGGAACAGTTCCGTTTCGAGCCGGAAATTTCCGTTCCCGCGGAGAAACACCATACCGCGGTGCTGGCCATGGCCCGGCAGAACGCCCTGGAGGATCTGCGGCGGCGGCTCCGGGAACGGGGGGCCGGGCCCGCCCTGGACGAGCTGGTTCAGGTTTTGAGCCTGAAGAGGCGGCCCGAACGCATCGAGGGCTTCGACATCGCCCAGCTGGACGGGAAACACCCGGTGGCCTCCCTCGTCTCCTTCAAGGACGGGATTCCGGATAAGAAAAACTACCGCTACTTCAAGCTCCGTACCGTGGTGGGCATCGTGGACGATTTTGCCGCCATGCGGGAGGCGGTGCAGCGCCGCTATTCCCGGCTTATCCGGGAAGGGAGGGAACTCCCCGATCTGGTGCTGATCGACGGCGGTATCGGGCAGGTGAACGCCGCCAAGGGGGTGCTGGACGGGCTGGGCCTGGATCTTGACCTGGCGGGCCTGGCCAAGCGGGACGAGGAACTCTGGCTCCCCTTGGCAAAGGAGCCGATCCGGCTTTCCAAACGTTCCGAGGCCCTCAAGGTGCTCCAGCAGGTTCGGGACGAGACCCACCGCTTCGCTACCGGGCTGAACCAGCGGCTCCGTTCCGGAGACCTGTTCTTCCCGGTTCTGGAATCGGTGGACGGCATCGGCCCTAAACGGGCGGCGGCCATTATGAAAGCCTACGGATCGGTGGCGGGCATAGCCGCCGCCCCGCCTGAGGAGATCGCGGAGCGCTGCCGGCTCGGCCTTCCGGCGGCGCGGGCGGCCCGGGCCGCGGCGCAGCTCGCCCTGGAAGACGGGGAGGCCCGGAAAGAGGCCCTGAAGCCCGCCGGGGGGGCGCAAAAACAGGCCGGCCGGCGCCGGGGCAAGGCCAGATCCCTGGCCCTGGAGGCCCTGGAAGCGGAGACGGCGGCGGAAACCGAACCGGAATTCCCGTCCCCCGGCACGGCCGGCGCTCCGGAATCCGGCCCGGGTCAATCAACATCAACCGGGGGCACGGCGAGGGGATAGCGGGAGGATGCGAGAGGCTGGGGGGTACAGCATATTTATCGGGAAGGTGAGGAAACTGGAGGCGGCGGGGAATGACCTGGAAGGGGCGATGGAGGGAGCGATAAGGCGGTGTATAGAGGAGGGTACTGAGGGGTTTTTTAGAGGAGTATGGGACGGAGGTAGTGAACATATTAATGAGTGAATGGAAGTTGGAAGACGCGCTGGTAGTTGAACGGGAAGAAGGCTGGGAGAGAGGGTTTTGAAAGAGGTCTTGAAAAAGGCCCGGCCTTCGGCCTTGGCGGTAAAATTCATGAATTCATTTGGCCCAGGCAAGGCGTCCAGTTAATCAACACCCGTTGAATTATAATCTCCGGTATGCTATGCTGGTTCCGGAGGCGGCATGAAAGCTGAGGACGATCGGCGGATCAGGAAGACCAAATCGGCGTTGAAGCAGGCTTTCATCAGCCTGCTAGCGCAAAAAAGCATCAAGGAAATTTCCGTCCGGGAACTGACCGATCTGGCGGATATAAACCGGGGAACCTTCTAC
>JAIRRU010000168.1 GCA_031255815.1 Treponema sp.
ATCTCCCCGATGCCGGGATCGCCGGAAAGATCGATCCGCAGGCTCTTTAAAGCCCGGTTCAGGGTCTCCGAAGAGGCGTAACGCACCGTAAGGGCGCCGGGTGAAGGATCGTTGATGATAAGGGATTTGAGGGCGTCGTTTACCGCCGAAACGTGGAAAGGCAGGTTGAACTGGACAGGCGCCGCGGCCGAACCGTTTACGGTTCCGGCATGTTCAAAGAAGCCCACCCCGGAGGAACAGAGGGCCATCCGCCGCAGGGGGAGTTCCGTTTCCCGTCCGGCGCTCCGGCTAAGGCTTTGGGCGGCCCCTCCCGTAACGCTTTCCCTAATGGCCTGGGCGGAAACGGCGCCGGGGCACAGGGCCAAAGAGGCGCAGCAGAGCAAAAATCCCAGAATTCGCGCGAACCTGTATCGTATTTCACCGGGAGTAAAGAAAAGAGCCAGCTTGTTTTTCATAAAACAAATTTGACACAATCCGCCGCCCTCCGCAAGTACAGGATAAAGGCATGGAGGCGCCTTGCCTCCCCCGGGCTCCGGTTCGTGCGGCTAGCGGCTATCCTTTTATCCGTACTTTTAGTCTAATCAGCCTGCTGCTTCTGATGTTCCAGCTTCAAAGTTTTCGTGGTAAGGTCGGAAACTTCCGGGGGGCCGAAGTACTGGATCGCCCCGGGGAAGAGGAAACTGGTTTTAACCGCCCAGATGTCCCGCGCCGCGTCGAAGGTCTTGAAGGGCGCTTTGTCCAGTTCCACCAGGGCCTTTTTGATAACCGGTTTCTTTGAGCCGTGGCGCTGTTCCATGTTCATCATCATGGTCAGGGGAACCCCTCCGGCTATCCACTCGTTTGCCGGGGCGGTAAGGTTCCGCACGCTGGAAAGGTAGCCGGTAAGGCCCGAGGCTATAAGCACGAAGGCGCTGAAACCCAGGCTGTAGCAGTAATCCGCGTCAAAATTGGAAGGGAAGGCGCAGCGCCCCTCGTAGCCGAAGAAGTGCCCCAGGGCGCTGAATTTTCCCTTGTAGAGGTTCTGTTCTTTCAGCATATGGAGTTTCTTCTCCACCATTCCTATCAGAAGCTTTTCGGTTTCTATCCGGGATACTTGCACGTTCCCGTGGGGGTCCCGGTCCATAAGGAATTCCCGGGCGATTTCCGGCGGAAGGCTCTGGATCAGCTTGGAGGATCCGGGGGAGATCTGCTTGCCGAGCCAGTAAAGCCGATCGATAAAAGAGCTGAGCTTGGAGAATTCGTCGCTGGCGGCTATAGCGTCGTTAAGTTCCTGGATAAGGGTCTTCATTTCGGGGATAAATTCCACCAGGCCTTCCGGGATAAGGACGACCCCGAAGTTCTCGCCGTTTTCCGCCCGCCTGACCACGGAGGCGGAGATATGATCCACCACCTGTTCCAGGGAGAGCCCCTTGGCCTCTACTTCTTCCGAGACAAGGCAGATATTGGGCTGGGTCTGGAGGGCGCATTCCAGGGCGATGTGGCTGGCGGCCCGGCCCATCAGTTTGATAAAGTGCCAGTATTTCTTCGCGCTGTTGGCGTCCCGGCAGATGTTGCCGATAAGTTCGCTGTAGGTTTTGCAGGCCGTGTCAAAGCCGAAAGACGCCTCGATGTATTCGTTTTTCAGATCCCCGTCAATGGTCTTGGGGCAGCCGATCACCTGTATTCCCGAGCCCTGGGAAAGAAAATATTCGGCCAGAAGGGCGGCGTTGGTATTGGAGTCGTCGCCGCCGATGATCACTACCGCGTCAAGAGCCAGCGCGGCGGAGGTTTGCAGAGACGCGGCGAACTGTTCCGGGCTTTCTATCTTGGTGCGGCCTGAGCCGATCATGTCGAAACCCCCGGTGTTCCGGTAAGCGTCTATGAACGAAGAAGTAATTTCAACATGCTTGTTGCCGATGAGCCCGCTGGGACCGCCGAGAAAACCGTAGAGTTTCGATTCGGGATTGGCCTTTTTGAGACCGTCGAAGATCCCGGCGATTACGTTGTGCCCCCCCGGCGCCTGGCCGCCCGAAAGGATCACCCCCACATTCAGTTTGCGTTTTATATCTTTAAGCGTCCCCTGTACAAAGGCGGCAATGGGTTTACCGTAGGTATTTTTAAAAAGCTCTTTCAGATCCTGCTGATCCGCTACCGATTCCGTGGGCGAGCCGAATTCAATTCCGATGCCGGTAATGTCCCGGCTCAGGCTGGCGGGAAGTTTTGGCTTATAAGCGTATCGGGCCTTCTGTAAAGCTGATATTTCCATTTCTTTCTCCTTACCACCGCATAATAGCCAAAAAGAAGCGGTTTGCTCAAGATTACCGGCCCGGCGGGCAAAGCAAGGGAAAACCGCCTTTCAGGCGGGAAAAGATGAGGAAATTCCGCCCTTCGTGTACCTTTGCGCGCCCTCGCGGTAAAATATTCTTCTTTCATTTTCGACTTTTTTAACTTTTTTTTCCGCCTTTCGGATAGAGACTGGATACTAACCGATCACGGTTCCCAGGAAGGCCCGGCCCCTGAGTATATTCTCTAAATTTCCCAGATCCTTTCCCGCCGCGCAGATTACCTTGAGCCCGATTTTTTGCGCGTGGCGGCTTGCCACCGGATCGAAGGGAACGTTTTTGCCGGGAACCCATTCATCCCCCACCATGGCCCGGAAATCGGCCCAGGAAATAGAATCAATGGGCCTGGCGGCGGAATTTTTCCGGGGATCGTCGGTGTAGACCCTGTCTATGTTGGAAAGGTTTATCACCATGGAGGCATGGAAACGCTCCGCCAGGACTACCGCGTCGTAGTCGGAGGAGAAGCCCGGCTTCCAGCCCGCGGCTACCAGCACCCTGCCCGTCAGGGGGCCCGCCTTGGTGGGATCCGTTACCAGCTCCTGGGCGCACCATTCAGCCATAAGCGCCTTTACCAGCTGGGCGTTGAGCCGGGTGGCCATTACGCCTATCCAGTCGGCCTCCTCGTCGGAAGCCCCGGGCACCAGGTTCCGGTAAGCCTGCTGCCAGGCCCGGGCAGGGCCGCCGCCGCCCACGACAAAGATGAAGCGTTTCCCTTCGTCTTCCTCAAGCAGCCGGCCCACCAGCGCCCTCAGCTCCCTTAAGTAAGCCTCGTCCACCCCGCCGGGGGCCACAATGGAACCTCCCAGAGACATAACGACAATTGATACTTCGGCCATTTCCGCTCTCCCTGTTTTCCCGGGCCGCCCGCTGCCCGGTTTTTGAAAAATTCCGGCTACTGCGCGTACACTCCGGTTATCGTGATATCCCTCCACAGCGAGGAATAGGCTTCCAGGCCCCCCACCGCCTCCTCCCAAAGGTTCTGCAGGGCAAATTCCCGGCTCCTTGCCGCGGTTCTGCCCCGGGGATCCATTTGGAACAGGATGGTCTGGCCCCGGGAAAAACTTACCCGGCTGTTGTCCAGATTACCGAAGTACCAGGCCCGGTGATCCTCCCGCAAAGCGAAGCCCTCCGGGGCCGTCCCCGCCCCCAAAGCCGGATCCAGGGGAACCCAGCCGAAATCGGCGATCCAGAATTCCGCCCAGTAGTGGCGGCTTGTCTGCAAGTCGCGGTTTATCAGCACCCCGGCGGAGGGCAGGGCCGGGATCCCCGCCGCCCGGGCAAGGGTGCAGAAGAGGAGGGCGGCCATGTAGGGGTCGGCCTGTTTCCGCTCAAGGGCCTCGGTAACGCCTCCCTGCAGCGGGCCCGGGCCGATATTCCCTTCCCGGATTAGCCACTCGTAGATCAGCCGGGCTTTGAGGTAGGGGTTCCGTTCCCGGCCGGTAATAGACGCGGCCAGGGCTGTTACCTGGGGATCGTCCGCCGGGAGCAGGGGGGAAGGGGCCGTGTGGAGGGCCATATAGGAGGCGCCTTCCTTTACCGCCTGAACCCGGATCGATGTTTCCTGGGCATAGACCTCGACCAGCCAGTTCTGGTTTATGTTGAGGATTGAACCGGAGGCAAGGTTGTCCAGCTTGAACAGGGCCGTGCCCCGGTAATTTTCCACGAAGGGTTCCGGGCTGCGGGTAAATATCTCCACCTTACGCTGGGCCGCGGAGACAACCGGGTTGGGCGTCCAGATGTAGAGGGTATTGGGTTCCGCCACATCCCGGCTGCGGATCTCCACCGAATGGGCCAGGGTGTAGATACGCTTGTCCCGGAAAATTTTGGTTCCCGGCCTTCCCGATACCTCAAAGTAGAAAGGCTGGGAGCTGCCCCGGGGAGTCCTGACTTCGATGTTGCCGCTTACCGCTCCGTCGGGTACCCTGACCCGGATTTCCCGCTCGCTCCAGAACTCGTAACCCGGTTCGGTATCGAATATCTCCACCCTTTCCGGGTTCCGCTCTTCCGCGGGCGCCGCCGGATCCGGCTCGGCGTTCCAGGAGAAAAGCACCGCGCTCTGATCCCGGAAACTGCCGAAGCCCCCGCCGGAAATGGTAACCAGGCCGCCTATGGGGCCGGACTCGGGGCTCACCGAAACAATCCGGGGGCCCATGCCCGCATCCTCCCCCCGCACGGGAACCGGTATGGTTGTCCGGTTGGAAAAAAGCATCGCGTTGCTCCGGCTGTTTCCCCGGTGAACCCGCACAATGCCCGAGTCCCCGAATTCGGGGATCCTTATCTGTATCTCCTTGTCCCCCCACCGGATATACGAGGAATTGGTAGGAGGGATGCCGGCAATGGTAACGTAGGATTCGTTCCGTTCTTCGCCAAAGTAATTTCCCCGGATGCTAAGCAGATCCCCCGGCTCGCCGATTCGGGGATCGACGGCGCTTATGACCGGCAGTTTCTCCCCGCATGATCCGAAGATCAGGGGGGAAAAAAACAAGGCGGGGAGGGCGAACACAGCGGCGAATTTTAAAAAGAAGCTCCGGGAAAACGCTTCGGGCCCCTTACGCGGTTTGCGGGGTAAAAAACCACCTGAAAGGCGGTTTTTAGAACTTTTACGCGCGAAGCGCGGCAAACTGCCGGGCGGCGGGCTCATCTGGAACTTTCGCTCTCCCCGTCTTTCGCGGCGGCGTTGCTGATGTCAGCCTCGTCCCCTTCCTTCCCCTTGTAGGGCAGCAGTTCCAGTTGAATTTCGATACGGGCTTCCTCCGGCTTGGTAACCGAACCCAGGGGGTAAAAGTAAACCTGTTCCCCGAATTCCATGGAAATGGTTTGCAGGGTAGTCCGGTACCTCATGCCCTCGTTGGGGATCTCTACCCAGATCTGGCCCTGGGCCATCAGCACGTTCTTCCCGCCCCGGGAAAAAAAGGGGGTGAACTGAACCGCTACCACCAGATTGGATCCCACCAGTTTGATGCCTACCGGCCGCCCCGGAATAGTTACCCGGGAATTGACATAGTTAAAGATCTCCTGCTGGTTGTTTTCGATAACCCGGGCGACAATATTGATCACCACCGCCTGTTCCTTGAGGGCCGGGAACATTTCCGCTAACGAAGATTCCTGGGCGCTTAAGCAGACGCCGGTTGCCAGCAGAAAGGCGCTTCCGATAAAACCGATACGGAAAAAGCGGGGCAGGGGGATCATCTCTGGGGCCTGCTCCCGTAATCAGCTTTAATGATCATCGGTTCCCCGGCGTTCACGAACTTCCTGCTTTCCGGCAGGCGGATGATCATCATATCGCCGCTGTCAGTGCTTTCCAGGTAGCGCAGCACGCTGTTCATATCCGAGACCGGGACAATGCCCTGGATGTTCATATCCGTTTCGGCGCTTACCGGCGAATTGGCGGCGGAAGGGATATCCGCGGGCTGCCTTAACAGGATCGTGGTAAAGACGATGGCAAGCGCCGCCGCGGCCGCGGCAAGGGCGGCGGTAAAGGGCAGGGGAACCTTCCTCCGCCACATATCCGGAACCGGCGCCGGGCTGAAAACCCGATCCGGTTTGGCGGCCTTCCCCGCCGAAGCGCTCAGCCGTTCCCAGACCCGGTCCCGCGCCTCCCCCGCGTCCGGAACATCCTCCAGGCGGAGGGACATGCGCCGCCAGGCATCGAGGGTTTCCCGGCACCGGGGGCAGGAAAACAGGTGGCTTTCCATTTTTTCCTTCCAGGGGGAGGGGAGTTCCCCGTCCAAATAAACCGAAAGCAACTGCCGATCAGGACACATATGCACCTTCCTTGCCGAAGCGAGCGTTTAACGATTTATCTTCCGTTTCCAGGAGCAGGGCCAGCCGTTCCCGTGCCCGGAATACCCTGACTTTGACATTCCCTTCGCTAATGCCTAAGACGCGTCCTATTTCTTTGTAATTCATTTCGCCATACTCTTTTAATATCAGCACAATCCGCAGGTTTCCGGGCAGCTTTTTCAGGGCTTCCTGTATTTCCTCCCGGGTCTCCTTTTTGATGAGGTTCCCCTCTCCATTCTCAATGGTTCGCACATCCTCCCGAAAAGCCCGTTGATAGGCTTTCCGTTCCCGGTCTTTCCGTTTGGCGTAATTGAGCGCCGCGTTTTTCACTACCCGGATAAGCCAGTACTTAGCCTCTTCCGGGTTAGGAAACACCATGTTTTTTTCATAGAGGCGGAAAAAAGCTTCCTGGCAGAGATCTTCCGCCGCTTCCTGGCTGCCCGCTATGCGGTACGCAACCCGGAACAGGATGGGGAACGCGGTATTGTATAAGTTCCGAAAATCGGGGCTTTCCCCCCTCGTTTTCTCTATATCCCCATTTATACTCAAAACAAAGCATATCCTTGTTATGTTACAATAGATGCCAGACTGTTCCCGAAGGAGTGTCTTCCAGGACAATGCCCCGGTCTCTAAGACCTTGGCGGATACTGTCCGCCAGGGCGTAGTTTTTCGCTTTCTTCGCCTCCGCCCGCCGGGCGATAAGTTCCTCAACTTCCCCCGCCGGCGCCGCCCCTTTCCCCGTTTCGGTTTTGGCCAGGTTTTCCGCCAGGGAAAGCCCCAGCACCCGGTCCATATCCAGGGCCCCGGCCAGGGCGTCCCCGGGGCTCAGTTCCCCGTCCCGGACAAGCCCCCACAGTTCCGCCAGGGCCCGCGGGGTGGAGAGATCCTCCTCCAGGGCCTTGTCAAAGGCGGCCAGGCGCTTCCGCAGCTTTTCCGAAGAGGCGGAGGCCCCGGCTCCGCGGGCCGCCTCCTTCCCCGCGTTTTCCGCCAGACGGCGGATCTGATCCAGGAGGGATCTCCGGGCGTTCCGGGCCCCTTCAAGGCTTTCCCAGGAAAACTGAAGCTGGCTGCGGTAGTGGCCTCCCAAAAGGAAGTAGCGGTAATCCAGGGGATCGTAGCCTGAGTCCGCCAGGTTTTGAAGGGTAATGAACCCTCCGGCGGATTTCGCCATCTTCCCCTTGTCCAGAACCAGGAATTCGTTGTG
>JAIRRU010000263.1 GCA_031255815.1 Treponema sp.
CCAATTTCAGCCACGCCCTGCCGGAGATATTAAGAGAACTCGGCATTTACGACTATTTTCGTTTTGTAACATATTCGGACTGTGTGGGTACAGCCAAACCCGACACCGCCATCTTTGCCGATGCCCTACGCAGGGCTAATGTTTCTCCCGATCGCGTCGTCCATGTGGGCGACTCCTATGAAGCCGACGTTCTTGGCGCGCGCCATGCGGGTATCACCCCAATTTGGCTGGTGAACGACCCACCCCTAAATCCAGGCTGCCTCTGGGCCGGGAACATGTTGGGCGTATTGGATCTGCTGGGAGTTGAACACCTCTATAAACCGCCGCGTCATAATTACACAAATCCATCGGAGTGATAATGAGGCCCCTCTACCGCGCACTGGACATTTTCAGCCATACGGTTTATTATTCCCGTCTGGCCCCAAAGCCGGAACTTTGGGGATCCTCTTTGATTCAGCAGGCTTGTTCGGAAACTTCAGTTTCTGAACAACGACGGCTTAAAAACGGCAAAATGCGGGGCGTTTTGCAGGGCCTGTTCGGGAACCAGCCGGGTTCTTGAACAAGTCTGGCAGGGTGATTACACTAAAATGTCTGATAAGCTCACCAGCTCTACGGAGCTGCCGGGAAATTTAGCCGCGAACTGCACGAACCGCACTGACCCGGATCGAAAACCTCTCGAACTCAAGAAAAATCAGGTGAAGATCGGGGTTTTCGGCCTAAAAGTTCGTATGGTTAGTGAGGTTGGCGGCTATCCTTTTACCCGTACTTTTAGCCTAATCAGCCTGCTGGTATGCGGGTAGGTAGTTTTATGCGTTATACCGAACAAACCCTTGCCGGGTTGGGAAAGAACGTTTCGTTGGGCGTTGTAGGGGATCTCTGTGTAGACGCCTACTACTTTCTTCACGGGGAAGAGGGGGAAGTTTCCGTTGAAACCGGAAAGCCCGCGCGGCCGGTAAAAAAATATTACTTCGATTTAGGCGGCGCGGCCAATGTGGCGCTGAATCTGAAGAAGCTGGGCGCGGCCCGCGTGGAAGCCTTCGGCCTTATCGGGAACGATCCTTTCGGCAAAATCCTTGAAGCGGGATTCCGGGAAGGGGCGGTAGAAAGCCGGGTAAGCGTGCAGCGGGAAAATTGGGATACCCACGTGTACACCAAGATATACAAAAACGGTGTTGAGGAACCCAGGCTGGACATCGGTAACTTTAATAAGATTGAAGAAGCCTCCGCCGGCACCCTGATCGCCGCGCTGGAAAAATCCCTGCCGGGTTTAAAGGGCCTTATCATCAACGAGCAGCTGAGGGGCGGCTTCCATTCCCCCCTGTTCCAGAAAAAATTACAGGAACTGATAGATTCGCACCAGGATAAACTCTGGTTCTGCGATTGCAGAAATCTGAACGATGTGTACAGAAAAACTATTCATAAACTCAACGACCGGGAAGCCCTGGAGCTTTACTGTTCGGCCCGGCCGGGAAAAACGCGGGGCGGCAAAAACCGGGAGGAGCTTCGAGAGGTAATCGCCTGGCTCTATGAACGCTGGGGTAAAACCGTGGTTGTTACCCGCGGCAGCCGGGGCGCCCTGGCCTTTGACGGGAAGGAATTCTGCGAAATTCCGGGCATGCATATTGTCAATGCGATAGATACGGTAGGCGCGGGGGACGCCTTCCTTGCGGCCTTTGCCTTTGCCCAATGCTCCGGGCTTTCCGTTCAGGAAAGTCTCGAACTGGGCAACTTTGCCGCCGGGGTTTCGGTACAGAAAATCTACCGGACGGGCCGTCCGGAACCGGCTGAAATTGAGGCCCTAAGCGGTTCTCCCGATTACCGTTACAATCCTGAGCTGGCCGAAGATCCCCGGGGGGCGGTTTTCCTTGGGGGCACCGAAATAGAAATCATCACGAACCCGTCCGGGCGGGCCGTCCCGAAGGCGGCCGTATTTGATCATGACGGAACCATCTCCACCCTCCGCTACGGGTGGGAAGAAATCATGGAAGAGACGATGATCCGCTGTATCCTGGGAGATGCCTACAGTTCCGTTCCGGAAAAACAGTACCGGAAGCTGAGGGAAGAGGTTCAGGATTTTATCAGCCGTACTACCGGCATACAAACACTAATCCAGATGGCGGGGCTGGAAAGAATGGTTCGGGACGCCGGGTATGTCCCCCCCGAAAAAATTCTGGATCCGCCCGGCTATAAAAAGATCTACAATGAGCGGATCCTGCAGAAGGCGGAAGGCCGGCTGCGGCGGCTAAAGGATCGAAGACTGGGGCCGGAGGATTTTACCATTAAGGGGGCGGTTCCTTTCCTTGAGCGGCTGCGCGGGGCGGGGCTTAAGCTCTACCTGGCCAGCGGCACCGACCTTGAGGATGTGGAAAGGGAAGCTAATACCCTTGGTTACGGGCACCTCTTTACGAAGATCTACGGTTCCGTCGGGGATACCGCCAGGGATCCGAAGCGGGCGGTTCTTGAAAAGATCATGGGGGAACTGGCCGCTCTGCCGCCGGAGGAAAGGGGCTGCGTCGTTTTTGGCGACGGCCCGGTTGAACTCCGGGAGGCCCGCAAAAGCAAGGCGGTGGCTGTCGGCCTGGTGAGTAACGAGGAACAGCGTTTCGGGATCGACCCGGAAAAACGGAAGCGCCTGGTTCTGGCCGGCGCGGATGTTCTAATCCCCGACTATTCCTGGGCCGACGAGCTTTTCGGCTTCCTGGGCTGGAGGATTTAGATGAAATATTTCGATCGAAGGGAAATCACCTTTTTCCCCCTTTCGCAGCGGAAAAACAAGGCGGACATCAAGCGGGATCAGGCGGATCCGGCGGCGGATATCCCTGTCCCGCCGGAACTGGCGGAGGCTGTCCGCCTTATGGCAGGAGAGATCCTGCGCGCCCGGCAGTCGGGGCGGAGCGTTATTGTTGCTTTCGGCGCCCATACGATCAAGAACGGGCTGGGGCCGCTTCTGGGCGAATTGGTAAAGCGCCGCTGGGTAAGCCATTTGGCAACCAACGGCGCCGGAGTGATCCACGATTGGGAATTCGCGTTCCAGGGGCAGAGCAGCGAAGATGTGCGGGAAAACGTGCGGGAAGGGAAATTCGGCATTTGGGAGGAAACGGGTTTCAATATCAACCTGGCCCTCGCGGTGGGGGCTTACCGGGGCATGGGCTACGGGGAATCGGTGGGGGCCTTTATTGTCAACCAGGGCCTGGATCTGCCCAGCCCGGAGGAGCTGCGCGGCCTTGCCGCTTCCCCCTTCGGCGAAACGCCCCTCTGGAAACGGGCGGCGGCGGCGGATCTTTTGGACGTGCTGGAAAAGATCGATCTGCCGCCGGGCAGGTACGATGTGGAGCATCCCTTCAGGGATTACAGTATCCAGGCGGCCGCCTACCGGGCCGGCCTGCCCTTCACCAGCCACCCCATGTTTGGGCATGACATTATCTATACCCATTGGGCGAACCACGGGGCCGCGGTCGGCAGGGCCGCGGAGCGGGATTTTCTCTCCTATGCCGAAAGCGTGGCCAATCTGGAGGGAGGGGTGTATATTTCGGTGGGCTCGGCGGTCATGTCCCCCATGATCTTTGAAAAATCTCTGTCCATGGCGCGCAACCGGGCCCGGCGGAAGGGCGGGGATATACGCGGCTGCCATATCTACGTTGTTGATCTCCAGAAGGCCCAGTGGGACTGGGAGGCCGGGGAGCCTCCCCCGGACAACCCCGCCTACTACCTCCGCTTTATGAAAACCTTTAACCGCATGGGCTGCCCCCTGAAGTACCTCTCGGCGGATAACCGGATCTTCTTCCTGTCCCTCTACCGCGCCCTTACGGCTCTCGGCAAGGCGGAACCGGCAGCCCGTCCCTGAGGGCGGGGTATACCGATTAAATAATAAAATACTCTCCAATTCCTAAAGATCCTTTACGGACGGCGTCTCATTATTCGTTAAAGTACTACATATAAGGGCTGCTCAGCGCCTGAAAAGCAAAGAGGCAAGGATACTGCCATTGACGGAAGTGCCATTGCCGGAAGGAGAAAACAGTGAGTAAGTGCGGAAGGATGCTACTATCCATAATTATCTTTATTGGCGCCGTGCCGGGCGTCTTGCGTGCCGCGGGATCCCAGGCGGGGGCCCGCCCCATTACCTGGTGGCTTCCCTTGAACAACAACGTATCTATCAGTTACGCCAACCTGGGAGACACCCCCTTTGGCAAGGGGCTCATGGAAAGGACAGGAACCCAAATAAAATTCTTTCATCCCCCTTCGGGAGGATCCAACGAACAGTTCAATCTGATGGTCGCCGACGGCAACCTGCCGGATCTGATGGAGTATTCCTGGCTTACCTACCCCGGAGGTCCCGAAAAAGCCATTGCCGACCGGGTTATTATCCCCCTGAACGATGTTTTCAAAAAGTACTGCCCCAACCTTACCGCTTTTCTTAAAGCTCATCCTGAATACGATAAGATGATCCGTACCGACAACGGTAACTACTACTGCTTTCCCATGATACGGCCCGATCCTAAACTGCTCAACGCGACAGGGCTCGTGGTTAGAAAGGACTGGCTGAAAGAACTGAACCTTGCCGTTCCCACCACCATTGATGAATGGTACACCGTGCTCAAGGCGTTTAAGGAAAAGAAGAAGGGCGTGCCCCTGGCTTTCGAATCGTTCTTTTTGCTTTCCCATGAAATGCCCTTTCCCTACGCCTTTAATACCAAGTACGGATTCTACGTTGACATGAACGGAAAGGTGCGCCTGGGACAGGTCGATCCCGGATACCGCGATTTCCTTGCCACCATGGCAAAATGGTACAAGGAAGGGCTCATCGATCCCGATTTTAGCACCGCTACCTTCGATCAAGTGAGCGCAAAAATGACCAGCGGAATTTCCGGCGCTTCCGTGGGGTATATGGCCAGCCGCCTGGGAGTGTGGAACACTTCCGGCCAGGCCACCAATCCGAATTTCAAACTGGTTCCCGCCCCCATGCCCGCGCCCAGTAAAGGAACTATTTCCAAGTTCTCGCCTATCGCCATACCTTACAACTACGCCGGAGGCTGCGTGGCTATCACCACCTCTTGTACCGATATTGAACGGGCCGCCCGGCTCCTTGACTGGGGTTACAGCCAGGAGGGCTACCTTTTCTACAATTACGGCATCGAGGGGGAATCTTACAACATGGTGAACGGGCTGCCGGTCGCCACCGACCTGGTAAACAAGAACCCCCGGATCATTGGGTCTTACGCCCGTTCCAGTTACAACGGCCCCTTTATTCAGGCTTCCCAGCGATTGATAACCAGCGCGACTATCGCGCTGCCGCCTGACGAGGACGCCGCCATCGTCTGGTCGATTCCGGAATCGCTCGACCGGGTTATACCGCCCGTTACCCCCACCCTGGAGGAGAGCCGGGAATACGCCGCCATCATGAACGATGTCAACACTTACGCTAACGAGATGATTCTGAAATTCATCCTGGGGCTCGAAAACCTTTCAAAATGGGATACCTACCTGAGCGTTATCAACAGCCTGGGGCTGCCCCGGGCCCTGGAAATTCAGAATAAGGCCCTGGATCGCTACAACAAGCGGACGATGGGCAAGGGGAGTCTATGATACAATTAGTATCGCGGCCCGAATACGAAGAAAGAACAGCCGCCACAAGGGATAGCCGCATGGCCTGGTGGCGGGAAGCCCGGTTCGGCATGTTTGTACACTTCGGCCTTTACTCCGTCCTGGGCCGCCATGAATGGGCCATGGCGGAAGAGAATTGGCCGGTGGAGGAATACGAAAGACTCGCCAGCAATTTTAAACCCCAGGCGGAGGCCCCCCGGATGTGGGCGCGCCTGGCCAAGGCCGCGGGAATGAAGTACATGGTACTGACCACCCGCCATCACGAAGGCTTCAGCCTCTGGGATTCCCGGGTGAATCCCTACAACAGCGTGAATTACGGCCCCAAGCGGGACATCGTGCGGGAGTATGTGGAAGCCTGCCGGGACTACGGCCTGCGCATAGGTTTCTATTCCTCCCTCATGGACTGGCATCACCCCGACGGGGCCGCGGCGGCCTACGACAGCGCGGCCCGCAAACGGTTCACCGATTATATCTACGCCCTCAACGAGGAACTCCTTACCAACTACGGTAAGATAGATATACTGTGGTATGATGTGTCCCGCCCCATGGAAAGCTTTGAGGGCTGGAATTCCCTGGAGATGAACCAGCGGCTCCGGGCCCTGCAGCCGGATATCATCATCAACAACCGGAGCAAACTGAACGAGGATTTCGGCACCCCCGAAGAACGCATTACAGCGGAACAGGACCGGGACTGGGAATCCTGCATGACCTATAACGGCATTAGCTGGGGCTATGTGGATTCCTCCCAGGTAGGCCCCTACAGTTACAACGCCCCTCAGATTTTACGGATGCTGGCCCGGTGCGCCGGAGGGGGCGGCAACCTCCTCCTCAACATCGGCCCCGCCCCGGACGGTTTTGTGCCCCTTGAAGCGGTAGGCCCCCTCAGCGTTGTGGGGAAGTGGCTGGAAAAACACGGCGAATGCGCCTACGGCAAAATTATCCGCAACAAAAGCTGGGGCGTGGGAAGCGGCCTCTGTTCGCTCACAAAAAAGGGGAACACGGCCTACCTCTGGAACTGGATATGGCCGCCGGACGACGAACTCATTGCCGCCGGTTTTGTAAGCAAACTCAAGTCGGCGCGGATCCTTGGGACGGGAAGGGAGCTCTCGTTTAGCCAGGAGAAGTACCGCATCATATTCCGGAATCTTCCCCGGGACGACCGCGACACCATAGCGGGGGTAAGCGTTTTCGCGCTGGAGTTTGAAAGCGAACCTGAAACGCTGGGATTTGCCATGACCCCCCACATGAACATCGGCCGTATTTATCCGTGATATTCCTCCCGGCGGCAGGCCGCGCCGCAGGCCCGGCCCGGCCGCCTGCCGGGGAGGCGTATTCATTGGACTTGTTCAATAACCCGGTTGGTTATCGAACAAGTCCTTGCAAAATGCTCCGCATTTTGCTGCTTTTTAGCGGAAGTTGTTTAAAAACTGAGGTTTTTAAACAACTCTATTAAT
>JAIRRU010000270.1 GCA_031255815.1 Treponema sp.
GCCCTGGGCGGCCGTCTCACCCAGACGGCCCTGGGGGGCGTCGTACTCGCCGATAAAGATCCTCCCTTCCATGAAGGTTCCGGTGGCGAGTATCACCGTTTCCGCAAAAATCCGGCGGCCCCGGGCGGTCAGCACCCCCCGGACTCGGGGACGGCCTTCTTCCGTTAAGATAAGATCCGTCACCGTGTCCATGAAGATAGAAAGCCCCTTCTGGCGTTCCAGAGCGGCCCGGGCGGCGGACTGGTAGATCTGCTTGTCGGTCTGCGCCCGGGGGGCCTGGACAGCCGGGCCCCGGGAACGGTTAAGGATGCGGTACTGGATCATGGCCGCGTCGGCCAGCTTCCCCATCTCCCCGCCCAGGGCGTCCACTTCCCGGACCAGGTTCCCCTTGGAAAGCCCCCCCACGGCGGGGTTGCAGGAAAGGGCGCCGATACGATCCGGATTCTGGGTAACCAGGAGGGCGCTAAAACCCAGGCGGGCGACGGCAAGGGAGGCTTCAATGCCCGCGTGGCCGCCTCCTACCACAATGCAGTCGTAATCCATCCCTATTTTCCCACACAGAATCGGGAGAACATGGTTTCCAGAATATCCGCGGTGGAAACTTCCCCGGTAATCTCCCCCAGGGCGTTTACCCCTTCGCGGAGGAGGGGGGCGATAAGGTCCAGCGGCTCCCCCGAATCAGCCAGGCCCAGGGCTTCCTCCAGCGCGGCTATGGCGGCATCCGCCAGCCCCTTCTGCCGGGCGCTGCCCAGGCCGCTCCCCCACAGAAGGGCGGTCTCTGCGGCGGCCCCGGCGGCTTCAACGGTTCCGTCGCTTCCCGCCGGGGCTTGCAGGGCAGCGCCTATGGCCCGGATCAGCCCCGCTGTTCCCAGGCCGGTTTTGGCGCTTACCGGGAGGAGATTTCCCGCCGCGCTTCCTTCCGGGGGCGCCGCCAGATCCGCCTTGTTCCAGAGCAGGATAAACGGCGTGTTTTTGGCCCGGAGATCCCGCAGAAACTCCGCGTCCCCGGCGCCGAATCCCGCCTTGCCGTCGATAACATAGATAACAAGATCGGCCCGGTCTATCAGTTCCCGGCTCCGCCGGATGCCGATCCCTTCCGCCTGATCGATCCCCGCCGTACCCTGCCGATCCGCGTCAAACTGATCCGTACCAGGCCGATCCGTGCCGTGCCGATCCGTACTGCCGCCGGGGCCCGCGCCGATCCCTCCCTCCTGTTCCCGCAGCCCCGCGGTGTCGGCCAGGCGCAGGGGGATGCCCTCGACCGAAAGGGCCGCCTCGATCCAGTCCCGGGTGGTGCCGGGACTATCGGTAACGATGGATCTTTCCTCTTTCAGAAGCAGGTTGAAGAGGCTGGACTTTCCCGCGTTGGGCCGCCCGGCGATAACCGCCAAAGCTCCCTCCTGGTAGAGCCGCTCCGTCCGCCAGGAATCCGCCAGGGCGCGCAGCCGCGCCAGCCCCTCTCCGGCACGGTTCCGTCCGGGCAGCCCCGGGCCCGGAACAGAGCCTCCCCCGGCCTCGCCCTCATCGTAATCAAGGTACAGTTCGGTTTCCGCCAGAACGGCGACCAGCAGTTCTTTGATCTCCGCTATCTCCCGGTACAAGAGGCCGGAAAGCCTCCCTGCCGCGTGATCCCGGCCCGTTTCGGTTTTTGCGTTCACCAGTTCCATTACCGATTCGCAGCGGGTTAGATCGAGTTTCCCGTTCATAAAAGCCCTGAAGCTGAACTCCCCCGGCAGGGCTTCCCGGAAACCGGCGCTTTTCAGGGATTCCGTTACCGCCCTTACCACGGCAAGGCCGCCGTGACAGGAAATATCGGCGCCGTCCTCGCCGGTATAGGTTCCGGGGGCCCGGTACACCGAGACCAGCACTTCGTCAAGCTTTTTGCCCCCCCTGTCCAGGATCCAGCCCCGGATGATCCTTCCGCCCGGCGTTCCGAGCAGTTTCCGGGGCCGGGAAAAGATACGGGACAGCAACCGTATCGCGTTTTCCCCCCTCTCTTCCCCGGAAACGGAAGTTCCGCCGCTTGTGCGGATCAGCGCCAGGGGGCCGGAAAGCCCGGTGGCGAGGGCAAAGACGGGATCCTTATCGCCGTAGGAAGCGCCGGAATTCCGCTTCATTCTGCCCGCGGAATTTCTCCGGCTCCCCCCTGTTCCGCCAGACGGAGGCGCTGGAAAAGCCAGGGCGCGCCGGAATATACCCAGAGTCCGGGGAGCAGGAGGCTGAAGAAATAGAACAGCAGGTAATAGGGGGATCCTTCCCCGTTAAAACGCCCAATCAGCGCGAAAATCAAGATCATGCCGGCAATACCGGTAACAAAACGCGCCCCCAGGGTAAGGAACTTCGCCGCGCCTGTCCGGCCGAAAACGCCTTCCGCCGAAAAACGGAGGCGGCTGGCGGTAAAACTGTAGCCAAGGCCCATGCTCAGCACAAAGGCGCCGGGCATCAGCAGTTCCGCCTGGGGCCGGTAGAGGATCATTACGAAAGCTGCCGCGGCGGCGGCGATCCTCTGCATACGGGGCCCGCCCCTCAGGAGGATCCCTTCAATTTTTCCCCCCAGCAGGAAATAAACCGCCAGAACCGCGCCGCCGAGAATCCAGCCGCCCAGCAGGTCGGTGGGGAAATGGACGCCCAGGTAGACGCGGGAAAAGCCAATCAGGAGGCTAAAGAAGAGGGCCAGGCCGTAGTAGCGTTTTTTCCCGCCCCAGGAAGCGGCGATGATCCCGATAACCAGGGAATTTTGGGCGTGGCCGGAGGGAAAGCCGTTGAACTGCTCCGAAACCATCCCCAGCGCCGGATCCCAGCCTTCCCAGAAAGGCCGGGGCTGGCCCAGGCTGAATTTTAACGCCAGGTTTATCAGGATAGAGATCATCAGGGTTATGCCCAGGCGGATCCCTTTTTTTTCATCGAAGCACCAGAAGATCAGGGGCAGAAGCAGCATATAGGTGGAAGCGGAACCGAAAAAAGTTACCCCCTTCATAAAGGCGGTAAGCGGCGGGCTGGCGGCTGACTGCACCGTTCTGATAAACTCCAGCCCCCATAACAGTAGTGAATCCATGAGGAGGAGTATAGGGGGATCGGCCGGGGATCGGCAAGCGCCCCTGTTTTGCGTCCCGGTTTTTGTCAGAATGTATCGTCGAAAAAGTTTTCGTAGACCCGGTTTACCGCGGCCTCCTGGCTCCGGGTAAGGCTGAGCCCTGTCTTTGCCGCATCGAAGACCCCCTTAACCTGGGCCTCGAAGGCGGGCCTGTCAATACTGAACAGTATCAGAAAAACGTATACCGGGCTTTCCGCCTCTTCCCCAGCCCCGGTTCCCTCTTCATCCGGCCCGGCCGGCGGGGCGGGCTGGGGAACAAGATGAACCCAGAAGGCCTTCTCTTTTTGCACCCCCTGGTACTTTGCGTCGTAGGCCTTTTTCACCATGGCCTCAAAGAAGGGGCCGTAAACATTGTCGGGGTAGTGGCCCGCGGCGCCCTTTACCAGGCGGGCTTCTATCCGGGCCGCCGCCAGTTGGGCAAAATCCTGGAACGGCGAAAAAGCCGTCCGCCACTGGGCGAGGGCCCCGGGGTTACGGCCCCGGTTTTCCCCGATAAATACGTATTTCCCCTCGTACTCCGCCATCTTTTCCAGCCCCGCCTCGGTTTCGGTAAAATAGCAGCTTACCCATTCGGGGATCCCCTTTCCGGCCGCGCTGTCCTCGTGATCCGCGATCCGGGGCATGGGCTTGAAGACGGGCTCTCCCTGCTCCGCCGCCGTTTTTTCCGGAAAACCGGGAAGCGGCGTCTCGGGCCTCGGGCGCAGGAGGCAGCTTAGAAAAAGGATCGGGAGGAGGAAAATCGCCGGAAGGGCGGCATTCTTCATTTATTTGGAGGGCGGGCAGGTTTCCGGAATATCAGGGCAAACTCGTCGAATACCGCCAGCGGTTGGGGCTCCGTCCGGGAAGGGCCCTGGGCCGCCCTGGCGGGGGAGGGAAGCGCGGCCGGCGCCGTCTCTTCGGCGGAAAGCGCGGCCGCTTCCGCCGCGGCAACCGTATCTTCGCCCTCTGTTTCGCTTGCGGGAGCCCGGCTTTCCCTGGCCGGCTGCCGCGGGCTCTGTTCCCCGGAGCTTCCCAGCCTGCAGCTTATCTTGCCGCTCAAGGGCGCGGAAAGCTCAATTTCCGTCAATCCGGCGGGAAAAGCGCCCGGAACGGCGGAAGGGTCAGTCCGGAACAGCTCGGACAGCAGGCCCCCTCCAAATTTTCCGTCTCCCGCCACGCCCAGGGCCGCTCTGAAGCTGTTTTCCCGGATATAAAAACCCGCTTCCGCAACAATAAAATCTTTTAGGGCAGGATCGGCGGAATTTTCCGTAAAATCCTCCGGAAACATATCCAGGGGCAGGGAAGCGTCGGCCCTTAGGCCCTCCGATTCCAGGCTAAGCTGCAAAGCCCGTTCCCGGTAAACAACAGTCATGGTTAAAGCCTTGGCCGATGACCCGGCGGCCTCGAAAGATACGGTAAGGAGCGTTCCTTCCGCCAGGGGTTTTACCCGCAGGAGGAAAGAACCTCCCCCCTGTTTCTCCTCATCAATGACAAAGGACGAAGGGGGAAGCTGGTACGTTTCGCCGGCTTGCACCGAAAGACCGTAGATGCCTTCCGAAGGAACCCAGCGCAAATCCCGGCCCTCCCTTCCGCTAAGATCCCTCCCCCTGTTGCCGTCCGCCATGGAATCCCGGAGATTCCCGGCAAACTGATACCAGTGCAGGATCTCCCCCGTTTCCGGGACGGGGAAACCCGGTTTTTCCCCTTTTGCCGAAACCGGCAGGGCCAGTTCCTTCACCTTTCCCCGCAATTCCGGAACGGAGGATCGGCCCCCTGTCCGGGAATTCCCGCTTCCGGAAGGCAGAGCGGCAGGGTTAACGGGGAATACCTCGGCCCGGATGGTGTGAAACCCGGTCTGAGCCGGGGCCTCCCAGAGGATACGGCCCGTTCCCCCGGCTATCCGGCCTTCGGTGATCCGCCGCTTCCCGTCATACCAGACGATGTAAGGATCCAGCCTTTCATCCGCGGTAACCTGGGTTTCCAGCATAACGGTAAGCCCCGGCGGGATCAGGTAGGATCCGGCGCTCAGCCCGGGAAGGTAGCTCTGTATATCCTCCAAAGCAAATTTCGCGCCGCCAATGTAGTAGATACGCCGTTCCGTCCGGTAGAGGGTCTGCTTTTCCCCCAGCGCCTCAAAAACCAGGGAGTAGCCGCCTATTTCCAGATTTTCCGGAAAGGGAAAAACAGGCAGATCCTTGTCCAGGCGGGAAACACGGATAATAGTTTCTTCCTCGTTCGCCGGGTTCAAGGCTTCGGTTTTAATTTTTGGGGGATTGTTTTCTTCCTCCGGCGTATTGGCGGCGGCCTCGCCGCTCTGCTCCGTAATCCCCGTCCCGTCCCATTCCGAATATTCAGATCCTTCCTCTTCCGGACTGAGGGCTGAATCCTGCGCCGGAATTTGATAGGGATCTTCCGCCGGGCTTTCCGCGTTTTTCAGGAGGTAGTAGACTTTTTTCCCCAGCCTTTCCCCTTCCGGGCCCTGCAGATACATCAAAAGCCCGGTAAGATCGGGATCGTTTACCACCGAATTCATAAAAACAGGCCGTACCGCGTCGTTTTCGCCGATCACCGAATAGTCATCCACGGGGGTTTTTCCCACTACGGCGCTTACCTGGTAGCTAACGCTGGAGGGCAGAATAGTATCCATCTCGCTGCAGGCGGTCAAAAAGAGGAATAGGATGACCGCCGGAAAGAAATCTGTTTTCAATTTATGGACACACATTCCCATTCTCAAGATAACACATCCCGGCTGAAAAATCTATCTATTTTCGCCCGATAAACGCCTATGGGGGTTTTACCCGCTATGAGCCGCCCGCTTTCACCCGGAGCCGTAAAGCCGGGGGGTTTATCAGAGGTTTTAGCCTAAGCAGGGCGCTCAGTACCTTGTTTAGGTTAGCTGAACCATCCGGCTTGCGGATAACCGGGCTATCGGCATATTATCGGCTTATGAGGGCGAGCCGGGTTCTTGTACATCTCGATTTGTTCCGTGAAAATATCCGGGCCCTGAGGAAAAGGGTAGGGGAGGGGCCGAAGATCTGCGTCCCGGTTAAGGCCGACGCCTACGGCCACGGGGCCCTTCCCATTGCCCGGAGCGCCCTGGAAGCCGGGGCGGAGTACCTGGCGGTGGCCTACGTGCAGGAGGGGGCGGAACTGCGGGCCGCCGGGATAGAGGCGCCGGTTCTGCTCCTGTCCCAGCCCCTGGAGGAAGAGTATCAGGAGCTTATCAGCCTGGATCTGATCCCCCTGGTCTCGGATCCGCTCTTTGCCGGGGATCTTGCCCGGGCCGCAAGGGCCGCGGGGAAGAAACTGACGGTTCACCTGAAGATCGATTCGGGTATGGGCCGCGCCGGGTGCCGTCCCGCCGAGGCGGCGGGGCTGGCCGCCTGCATCGCTTCCGCCGGGCAGCTCCGGCTGGGGGGGATCGCCACCCATCTGGCGGTTTCCGATTCGCCTGAACCGGAGGATCTGGCCTACACCAGGGTTCAGCTTGCCCGTTTCCGGGAGGCGGTGGATTCGATAAAAGCGTCCGGTATCGATCCCGGCATAGTCCACGCGGCTAACTCGGGGGCCCTGGTGTTCCACGGGGATTCCTGGTTCCACATGGTGCGGCCCGGCATCCTGCTCTACGGGTACTCCCCGGCAGGTTCCGGGGGGCCGGTTCCGGTAAAGCCCGTTATGGAACTGCGCAGCGCGGTAACTCTGATAAAAAGCCTGCGCCGGGGGGAGACGGTGTCCTACGGACGAACCTGGGCCGCGCCGGAAGATACCCTGATAGGCACAATCCCCCTGGGTTACGCCGACGGACTGCGGCGCGCTTTGAGCGGGAAGTGGCGGGTAAGCATCGGGGGAAGATCCTACCCCCTGGTGGGCCGGATCTGTATGGATCAGTGCATGGTCAACCTGGGATCCGGCGAGGATCGGATCCGATCCGGGGACGAGGTGATTGTCTTTGGCGGGCAGGCGGAGGGAACCGGCGACGCGGCCCGGATGGCGGAGGCCCTGGGTACCATCCCCTATGAAATCACCTGCGGCATCGGCAAACGGGTGCCCAGGGTATATACCGGGCTTGCCCGGTAGGCCGCCTGCCTGTTTCACCGGAAACGGAATTTCCGCGGCAGCCGGGCGGCAGCCGGGTTTTGGAACAGCCTCAAAAGGTTTTTCCGCGCGGCCTAATCAGTAAGCTGGGAGTGTATGGCGGCAGAAGAGAAGAAAAATCCGGTTCCCGCTGATATCGAAATCGCCCGGGCGGCCAAGCCGCGCCCGGTTTCGGAACTGGCCTTCCGGATGGGAATTTCCCCGGAATGGGTGGAAGAATACGGCAGTTACAAGGCAAAGATTGACTGGAGGCTCCTCCGGAAGGCCCCGCCTTACCGGGCAAAGTACGTAAACGTGAGCGCCATAAGCCCCAGCCCCCTGGGGGAGGGAAAGACCGCCGCTACCGTGGGCCTGGTTCAGGGCCTGGGTTATATGGGGAAAACCGCGGTAGCCTGTCTCAGGCAGCCTTCCATGGGGCCCGCCTTCGGCATTAAGGGAGGGGGCTACAGCCAGGTTATTCCCCTGGAGGACTTTAACCTTCACCTTACCGGGGATATTCACGCGGTTGCCGCCGCCCACAACCTCTGCGCCGCGGCGGTGGACGCCCGGCTTTACCATGAGTCCCGCTGGCCCGCCGCTTACCTTGAGAAGCAGGGTCTCCGCAGGCTGAATATCGATCCTTACGGGGTGATCCTCAGCCGGGTGGTGGACATGAACGACCGTTCTCTGCGGAACGTGCTGGTGGGCATGGGCGGCCGGGCCGACGGCCCCCTGCGGCAGGCCCGCTTTGAGATCGCCGCGGCCAGCGAGGTGATGGCGATTCTGGCCCTGGCCCGGGATCTGGGGGATCTGCGGGCCCGGCTGGGCCGTATGGTGGTGGCCGCGGATCGGCAGGGAAAGTTCCTGACTGCCGAAGATTTCGGCGTAGCCGGGGCTATGGCGGTACTTCTTAGAGAGGCCCTTAAGCCCAACCTGCTCCAGACCCTGGAAGGGCAGGGGGCCTTTGTCCACACCGGGCCCTTCGCCAGCATCGCCCAGGGCAATTCCTCGATTATGGCGGATCTTATCGCCGGCCCCTACGCCGATTATGTGGTTACCGAAAGCGGTTTCGGCGCCGACATGGGGCTGGAAAAATTTTTCAACATAAAATGCCGCGCTTCGGGCCTTGTTCCGGACGCGGTGGTTCTGGTTGCCACGGTTCGGGCCCTCAAAAACCACGGGGGCGGCCCCCCGGTAAGTCCCGGCAAGCCTCTGCCCCAGGTTTACCGGGAGGAGAATACCGCGCTCCTCAAGGCCGGGCTTCCCAACCTGCGGGCCCACATCGGCATTGCGCGCCGTTTCGGCATCCCCGTGGTGGTGGCTATCAACGCCTTCCCCTCCGACACCGAGGCGGAGTGGGAGCTGATACGCCGGGAAAGCCTTGCCGCCGGCGCCCTGGACGCGGCGGTAACAAGACACTGGAGCCTGGGAGGGGAGGGGGCCATGGATCTTGCCGGGGCCGTGGAGATGGCCGCCCATCAGCCGAAGAATTTCCGCTACCTTTACGGCGAGAACGAAACTCTGGCCGGGAAGATTGAAGCTGTCGCCCGGAACATCTACGGCGCCGCCGGGGTGGATTACGCCAGGGGCGTCCGGGAACAGCTCGGGGCCCTGGAGGATCAGGGCTACGGGAACCTGCCCCTCTGCATAGCCAAGACCCAGTACTCCCTTTCCCACGACCCCCGGCTTAAAGGCGCGCCCAGGGGCTGGCGGCTCCCTGTCCGGGAAGTGCGGCTGGCCGCCGGGGCCGGTTTTATCTCCCCCCTCTGCGGGGACATCACCACCATGCCGGGGCTTCCCTCCCGTCCGGCTTTTATGAACGTGGACATCGACGGGGAGGGCAACATAAAGGGGCTGTTTTAAGGGCTCATGTTAGCGCGTTTCCCAAAACCCGGCTGGTTTTGGAGCAGCCTCAGTTCCCGCCCGGTTATTCATATGGATACATTGCCCGCGGCGCCTCCTGTTTCGGAACGGCCCCTATCAGTTCCAGGAAGCCCGGATAGGTAACATCCGCGCTTTCCGCGCCGCTAATCTCTACCGGGCCCGGCGCGCCCAGGGCGGCGGCGGCCAGGGCCATGACGATCCGGTGATCCCCGTGCCCCTCAAGCGCCCCGCCGCGGGCCGGGCCCGCCCCAGGCCCCGGGGTTTCGATGCCGCCCCGGCCGCGGATCACCAGCCCGTCGGGGCGTTCGCTAACTTTTACGCCCAGCCTGCCCAGTTCCGCCGCCATTACGGCGATACGATCCGTTTCCTTGATCCGGGCGTGGGCCGCGTTGACCAGGAAAGTGTCCCCCCTGGCGAAGGCGGCGACCGCGGCGCAGGCGGGGAGCATATCCGGGCTACCGTTGAGGTCGAATTCGCCGCCCCGGAGAGCCCCCTGCCGGGACACGGTAAGGGCCGGAACAAGCGCGTCCCGGCTTACTTCGCAGCCCATCTTTGCCAGCACCTCGAAGAAGGCCTTGTCCCCCTGGGTGTCCCCCGGATCCAGACCCAGCAGCGTCAGCGGCCCGCCGCCGATTGCCGCCGCGGCGGCGGGAAAGGCGGCGGAGGAGAAGTCCCCCGGCACCGGGCCGTTTAGCGGCCGGTAGGATCCCCCGCCGGGGATACGGAACCAGGAGAGATCCTCACCCCTTTCGTAAGGAAGCCCCTGGGCGTCCAGGTAGGCAAGGCTCATCTCAACGTAGGGTTTTTCGTTGAGCAGGGGCACCTCGATTTCGGTCAGGGTTCCGGCGGGGGCCAGGGGGGCGGCCAAGAGCAAGGCCGAAAGGTACTGGCTGGTGGGGCAGGGGACGCTCACCCGTCCGCCCTTCCAGGGCCCCTGGACAAGGGCGGGAACCAGCCCTCCGGGCGCGGCTTCCGCCTTCGCCCCCAAGGCCGAGAGGGCCTCTAGCAGCGGCCCTGCGCTGCGCCTTCTTATCTGGCTGTCCCCGTCAAAAGCGACCGGAACGGACCCCAGGGCGGCGGCGGCCAGGGCCAGCAAGAGGGTGGTGCCCGAATGTCCCACATCAATGCTGATAGTCCCGCCCCCGCGCCGCTGCCGGAAGGCCCCGCCCCTTACGGTCCAGCGGACAAGTTTTTTCCCCTCTCTGTCGGGGGGGTTGGGGCAGGAAGGGTCTTCGGCCCGGTGTTCCGTAATTACCGCGCCCAGGGCCCGGCAGGCCGCCGCGCAGGAACGGGCGTCCAGAGAATCCAGGGGATGCCCGATTTCCGAAAGCCCCTCTCCCAGGCTGGCGATAAGGAGCCGCCTTATGGTATGGGACTTGGAGGCGGGTATCCTAACCGTACCGCTCAAGCGGCGGGGTTTAACTATCACATTCACCAGAGGCTCCCGGGCTTCCTATTCGGGCCATCCCCGCTGTACCGCCAGGGCGGTTTCGGCGCCGCCGCGTTTTTCCCTGAACATCACTTCCAGTTCCCGGCGTAAAACCTCTTCCAGGGCCGCTTCCCCGGGAAAATCCAGAAGCTCCCGCGTCAGATCCGCCCCCTCGTAAATATCCCATATCTTGGCGTAGAGGGGATCTTCCAGCCCTAGGGAAGCGCTTTCATTGTGCCCCGGCACCGTTTTGAGCTGTTCGGTAAGCACGGAGCCCTGTTCCCTGAAGAAAAGGAGGAGATCCTCCGCCGCCTCCCGCCGGGCGCTTTGCCGGGAGAGGGCCCCGTACCAGACCCAGAGGCCGAAGACCGGTTTCCCCGGGTAGTCCTCCGGCTCGGGAATCCGGGTAACCCCGAAGGCATCCGCCCCCATTTTCTCCTGCAGCCCGGGAATGTCCCGAACCGATCCGATCAGCATGCCTATCTTCCCTTCCGCGAATTCCCCCATCCGCTGCCCGCCGCTTTTTTCAAAACTGCCCGGAGCGAGAAGCCCCTCGTTTTCAAGGGCGGCAAGGAAGTCCAGGGCCCCGTTCAGCGCCCTGCCGCTAAAATCGAGTTCTCCGTCCTGAACCAGAACGGCGCCGGACGCCCATACCCATGACAGAACATCCCGGTACAGCCCCCGGCTATCCTCCCTGCCCAGGCCCAGGGCGCTCCCGTAGATACCGCCGCCCCCTCTGTCCCGGAGGGCCCGGGCGTATTGCAGATACTCGGCGCGGGTTCCCGGCGGCCGATCGAAACCCGCCCCCTTTAGCAGGCCGACATTGTAGAACAGCAGATCTACCGAGGCGTTCAGGGGGAGGGCCCAGCGATCCAGGGGGGAACCGGAGTGAGGGTAATCCTCCAGGGCAAGAAGCGCCCCGGCATCGATCAGATCCCTAAGATACCGCCCGTCGAAGATAAGGATATCCGCCGGATCGGAATCCCCCCGCAGCAGATCTTCAAAACTAACGGTTTCCGTGTTTACCAGCAGTTTAGGATGGGCCGTAACATACTCCCCGATCAGGGGCTCAAGATCCGCCCCCTCCAGGCCGCTTTCCCGCAGGATGCCGACGAGCAGCTCCGTTTTTTCCTGCGTTTTTTCCCGGGGGCTGGAACAGCGGGCGCTGAGGAGCGCCGCCAATACCGCCAGGGCAAAGGACGGGATAAAGGCCGGCTTACGCGTTTTTTTCGTGTTTGTTCTCGGTATCATTCACACCTCGGCTCTATAGGTTTTAGTTTATACGTTTTCAAAACCAACCGGGCTCTGGAACAGGCTCGGTTTACGGACCATTACGGCGCCCTTCCCCAAAGCAGCCAGATTTCGGGAGCGCCTTTGCGGTATATTCATTAAATCAGAAAGCGCCTTCGATGCCCAGTTCCAAACAGGGCCGCCTGTAAAATCCGGAAAGGCGGGCGGGGGACAGCCGGGAGGCGGCTTTGAGGGAACCGGGCGGAACAAACTCTCTCCCCAACCTAACTTATCGGTATCACCCTGCCGGCCGTTACGGCCTTCGCCGAAGGGCGGTCTGCCTGCCAGGCGTAGCGCAGCCCCCAAGCGCCCGCCAGTTTTGCTGCCAAACGTATCACGCTCATAGAACCAACCGGGTTCTTGAACAAGTCTAATGTCTGATAAGCTCGCCAGCTTTACCGGGCCGCCGGAAAATTGAGCCGCGAAGGGCGCGAACCGCACTAACTTTGCTCCAAAACTTCCGGACACCAGAAATCCCGGCTAGAACCAGGCAAAAAGTTACGGCTATCGGCGTAAAAGTTCGTGCGGTTGGTGTGGTT
>JAIRRU010000271.1 GCA_031255815.1 Treponema sp.
ATCAACAACCTCGCCCTGAAGGACGAGGTTGTTGTTCTCCCGTGGTGGTTAGACTCAGGGTTTAATACCCTAAGAACGCCCTAAAGGGCGGGGTATTAAACCCTTCGCTACGAATAAAAAAAGCTGTCTTTCCGGGACTTTATGGGTTATCCTGTAGGGGCCCGATTTCCGGGCGCAAAATCTATTGATCGGGCCTGTCCGCAAAGCGGGAAGCTTTGGGAAGGCGCTAAAGGGAGGCGCGACACATGCGAGAGATTATTGATCGGGCGGCGGCTTTATCCGGGGAGATCATCCGGGACCGCCGGGAACTGCACAAGATACCGGAGCCGGGCGTTTATCTGCCCAAGACAAGCGCCTACGTCAAAAGCCGGCTAAAGGAGAGGGGGATAGCGCATCGGGACTGCGGCGTTCACAGCGAGCCGGACAGGAAGAGGATCCTCTCCGTCGGTTACCAGGATATGCCCGAATCGACCGGGGTCACGGCCCTTATCGGGCAGGGCAAACCCTGCATCCTGCTGCGGGCCGACATGGACGCCCTGCCAATCCGGGAAACCACCGGCCTGCCCTTTGCCGCGGACAGCCCCTTCGGCCACATGTGCGGCCACGATTCCCATACCGCCATGCTGCTGGGGGCCGCCCGGATCCTGAAAGAAATGGAGGGCAGCCTTAAGGGATCGGTTAAGCTGATGTTCCAGCCGGGAGAGGAACTGGGCTACGGTTCCCGGACTATGGTGGAGGACGGCATCCTGGAGAACCCCGCGGTGGACGCCGCGCTGGCCATCCACGTTATGTCCCAGATCCCGGCGGGCAAGGCCCAGTACAGCCCCGGCGTGGCAAGCTCGTCGCTGGACACCTTCATCGTAAAGATACAGGGGCGGGGCGGCCATTCCTCGGCCCCCCAGGACACCGTCGATCCCAACGTCATCGCCGCCCAGCTCTACAACGCGGTGTACCTCGTAGCCGCCCGGGAGGTAGACCCCAAGGCTTTCGTGGTGCTGAACGCCCTCACCAAAAACAGCGGGGTTTCCAACGTTATCCCCGATTCGGCGGAGTTCCACTTCGGTTTCCGCACCCTGGATCTTGCGGCCCGGGATCACCTGATAAAACGGATGCCGGAGATCATCGAAAAGTACGTGAGCGCCTGGCGCGGCACCTGCGAGATCATCCAGTTCAACACCCCCTCCACGGTGTGCGACGAAGCCTTCGGCGCCGTCCTGGAGCCCTACGTGGGCGAAGTGCTGGGCAGGGAACAGGTCAGCACCGCCCCGCCTATGGCAGGCGCGGAGGACTTCGGCTATGTAAGCGCGAAGACGCCGGCCATGTTCCTCCAGCTGGGCGCGGGCGGGCCCGGCAGCTATCCCCTCCACAACCCCAACATGACGCTGGACGAAAGCGTCTTTGCCCTGGGTTCGGCCATCTACGCCAACTGCGCGGCGGAATGGCTTAAAAAGCAGAGTCTTTAAATTTGAACCTGTCCGGCGTTTTGCCGGGCAAAATCCAACGCAAGGAGAGTCTTGAAATGGCAAGTGAAACGATAAAAAAGACCTTTAAGCTTCCCCACGTTTTTGTGATCATGCTTATCCTGATGATTTTTGTCAGCATCCTTACCTACGTGGTGCCCAGCGGCCAGTATACCCGGGTAAGGGCCCCCGATTCCGCCATCGCGGTAGTGGATCCCTCCAGTTACCACGGCGTGGATAAGACCCCGGTTTCCCCCTGGGATTTCTTCACCTCGATCTACAAGGGCTTTGTGGAAGGCGCCGTGATCATGGGCTCCCTCCTCCTCTGCTCAGGTTCCCTGGGGGTGCTGCAGGCAACCGGTACCTTCGCGGCGGGGATCCAGAAGCTGATCAAATCCACCAGGGGCAGAGAGATGATCGTGGTTGTGCTTTTCTACCTGTTTTTCATCCTCTTCGGCGCGCTGGGTTCCGGCGAGGCCGCCTACCCCATGTACCCCCTGGTGGTCGCGGTCTTTATCTCCATGGGCTACGACCGGATGGTAGGCACGGCGGTATGTATGTTCGGCTCCACCGTAGGCTTTACCGCGGGCCTCTTCAACCTCTTTACCACCGGCATCTCCCAGCAGATCGTGGGCCTGCCCATGTACTCCGGCCTCGGCTACCGCATGGTGAGCATGGCGGTCTTTTTTGCCATCGGCATCTTCTTTCTGGCCGCCTACTGCTCCAGGATCCGCAAAAACCCCAGCCTAAGCGCCATGGGGGAGGAGTACCTGCAGCAGAAAACCAGCAATACATCTATGGAGGAAGTCCCGCTGACAACGAAACGGATCGTCGCGTGGATCCTCTACGCCATAGCCATAGGGGTTCAGGTTTTCGGCGCCCTCAAATACAGTTGGGGCCTCGCGGAGATATCCTCCGTGTACGTCATCTATGCCGTAATTCTGGCGATCCTGTTCCGCATGAAGGCCGACGATGCCTGTAACAGCTTCCTCAAGGGCAGCTCCACGGTTCTGGGGGCCGCGCTGACCATCGGGCTGGCCCGCTCGGTAATGATCCTGCTCACCCAGGGCAACATTACCGACACCTTTGTAAAATTCATGAGCGATCTGCTTGTGGACACCCCCATGCTCACCATTTTTGTTATCTACATCTTTGTTACTATATTCAACTTCTTCGTGGTATCCGGCTCGGGCAAAGCGGTGATCATGATGCCCATTTTAAGCCCCCTGGGCCAGATTCTGAAGATCAACCAGCAGGTGCTGGTGCTCACCTACCAGTTCGGCGACGGCATGACCAACTCGTTCTGGCCCGGCGGCGCCATGATCCCCCTGGCCCTCTGCGGCGTAAACTACGGGGTCTGGTTTAAGTTCTGCTGGAGAGCCTACGCCTGCTTTATCGCGGCCGGCTATGTTATGGCGATGATCGCCCACCTTATCGGCATCGGCCCCTTCTAAGACGGGCGGCGGATACGACCCCGGAGGCAGCCGCTAAAACCGGAAGCCTTGCGGGGTCTTATCCATGCGCGTTTGCTTTACAAATATCCCTTTACCCATACTTTCAGCCTAATCTTGCGGACAGACACTACTTAGAGTCTGTCCATAATGTAGACACATTATGGACAGACTTCCTTGAAAAACGCATTTTCGCAGCCTTTAGGCGAGAAAATGCAAGGTCTGTCCGCAAAGTAACCGACTTTGCGG
>JAIRRU010000315.1 GCA_031255815.1 Treponema sp.
AACCGCCAGGAGGGCTCCCAGGGAGAAAAGGAGGGTAACCAACTCGCTGGTTACCGAGGCCAGGGTGAAGATGTATTTTGGAACATAGATTTTTTTTATAAGTGCCGAGGCCCCGAGAACCGAGGGGATAGCCCTGCCGACGGCTCCTGACATAAAAGAAAAAAGGAGGCTTCCGCTGAGCAGGTACACAGGGAAATTATCAACTCCTCTGGCGAACATGGTAGAAAAAACGATGGTCATGATAAGCATGGTGAAAAGGGGGTTAAGGACGCTCCAAAGATAGCCGAGTACACTCCGCCGGTATTTGAGTTTGATGTCTCTTGACACCAGCTGGAAAAACAGTTCCCGGTATCTGAAAAAGGTGTGTATGCGAGCTAATAAGCCCTGATTAATTCTCACTGCCTACGCTTCCCGCAGCCATATACGATAAAACCCTCTCCGGAAAAAACCGGGAAGAAGGCCCACCGCCGTGCGGCAGACGATCATGGCAAAAAATTCCGGCAGGTTTACGAAACCTTCCAGATAAGCCGTCTTCCAAAACCGGAGATTAGCCCTGATATACCCAAGACCCCCCCGCCGCCGGTAATGGCCGCTGCCGGCCCGCATATACACCAGCGTTTCCCCCAGGTTCCCCAGCCTTGCCCCTCCCCGGATCATCCTGAGCCATAGGTCGTAATCTTCAAATCCGGGCATATCCCGGTAGTTCCCCGCTGTAAGCACGGCGCTTTTGCGGAACATCACGGACGGATGGTTCATGGGATTCCGCCGCCGGGAAAACCGGACCAGTTCGCTGTGGGAGAGGGGGGGCCGTCGTTTTACCCGGGCGTTCCGGATATCCGCCGATCCGCCGGGCCGGGGCTCGGTTTTTTCCGCGAACTCTTCCACCATGGCGCCGCAGAGGTCCAAGTTCTGTTCCCGCATGTAACGGAGCTGTTTCCCGCAACGGTCGGGCCGGGAGATATCGTCACTGTCCATCCGGGCGACATAGCCGGCGCTGCAATAACGGAGGCCTTCCCGCAAAACGGGACCTAATCCCGCTTGTTTGGGAAGCCTGATTACCCGGAAGAGATCCGGATAGCCAGCTGCAAAGGAAGTGAGGAGGGCGTCGAGGGCGGGGGTAAGGGGGCCGTCACAGACGAGGATAAATTCCAGCGGGGGGAGATCCTGGGAAAGCATGCTCGTTACGCTTTCCCGGAAGGATTCGGGCCGTTCTCCGGCATAGACCGGCATAAGCACTGAATAAGGCCCGGCGCCTGCCGGGGGCGGCCCGGGCGCCGGCGCCGCTCCCCCCGCAAGCGCCCCGCGCTCCCCCCGCAAGCGGGAGGGCGCCGCCGGGCCGGGGCGAAGCGTAAACGGGCCGTTACGCTCCCCCGGGGCCCTAAGGCGGCGGGAGGTTCGGGGGCCGCGGGCTGGGGCCGCTTGTTCCTTTTCCGATAAGGAATTAGCGATCCCGTCAGAGGGGGAGTCAATTTTATGCAACTGGGGGTGTATCCAGGTGTGTAGCCGCTATACCCCCAAAGGGGGCTTTTTTATGCGGATTAAGGAAAGCTACAGTCTCTACAAAAGATGTCTTTCTTCAGGCCGTGTGGTGTTTTATTACCGGACTTATGACCACAACGGAAACCGGACCTTCGGGCGTTCCACGGGGCAGAGTACCAGGACGGCGGCCAGGGAATTCTGTAACCGCCTGCTCAGGGAGAACAGGCTTATTCCGGGCCAGGAGGGACGCGCGCCTGCGCCTTTCTTCAGGGATTACGCCCGGGGCTTTTGGGATTACGAAACCAGTTCCTACTTAAAGAGCCGCAGGGGAAGGCGGCCCATCAGCAGGGGTTACGCGACCCAGGGAGAATACGCGGTGCGGAACCATCTTGTCCCGGCCTTTGGCGGTAAACGGCTCGACGAGATTAGCGAATTTGACATTGATTTCTGGCTTTCCGCCTTCAAAGACCGGGAGTATATCACAAACGACAAAATTACCAAACGGCATTACAAAAGCAACACTGCCAATCTTGCCTTCAAGATTCTGCGGATCATGCTCAACTACGCGGTAAAGCAAAAACAGATCGCCGCGAATCCCTGCAAAGGCGTTGAGATGTTAAATATCGACGATGAAAAAAAGATAGAGATACTAAGTGCCGGCGAGGTAAAAGAATTATTCCCGCCGGACTGGGGAAGGGTTTGGGACGAGGAGATATTTTATGTGCTGAATAAACTCGCGGCTTGTACCGGTATGCGGCACGGAGAACTTCTGGGCCTGCGGGGGGAATTTGTTTACGAGACTCACATTGATGTGTGCGCCCAATACAACCGCTACGGATACCAGGATGTCAAAACCCACAGGCCGCGTAACATTCCTGTTCCGCCTGGCGTCCGGGAGGATCTAAGAACGCTGGCGCGGAAAAACGGCAAAGGTTACCTTTTCTCCCGCGACGGGGGGGACAAGCCGGTTACCCGTAAGTACGTTTACCTGAGCCTGTACAAGGCCCTCGAACGCATCGGCATCGGCGAAGAAGAACGGAAACGGCGGAACCTGTCCATGCACGGGTGGCGGCATTTCCTCAACACCACCCTCCTCATGGCGAATATCCCCGATGCCAAAGTTATGTCGGTTACGGGGCACGCGTCCCGGAAAATGAAAGAACGCTACACTCACTTTGACAACACCAAAATGACCGATGTTATCGCGGTGCAGGAGGGGCTGCTTCTGCCGGAGCCTCCCCTGCAGGCGAACCGCCGTTTACCCTGACAGTTCCGAAAGGGGGATGGGCTTAGGGCTGTCGTTTTCCCCTTCGCTGCGGGAAAGCTCCTCCATAAGCTCCCGCCCCCGTTTGGAGAGTTTGGCGGGTATCTGAATCATAAATTTGATAAAAAGGCTGCCCCGGCGGCCCCCGGCCGGAACACCCTCGTCCCGGATGCGGAGCATTTTGCCGTTCTGTATCCCCGGCGGGACTTTCACCTTGATGGTTTTGCCGTCCAGGGTGCTTACATGGATCTCCGCCCCCAGCGCCGCCTGGGGTACCGAAATCGGAACGGCGCAGTACAGATCCGCGTCCTGGCGTTCAAAATACTCATGGGCCTGCACCCGAATGAACACATAGAGGTCGCCCGGGGGCCCGCCGTTGGGGCCGGCGTCTCCCTGGCGGGAAATAACCAGCCTGCGGCCGCTTTCCACTCCCGCAGGAATGGTAACCATGATCTTCTGGCGCTTTTTCCGGGCCCCCGACCCCCCGCAGTCCTTGCAGGGGTGTTCGATGATGTAGCCTTCCCCGCCGCAACTGGGGCAGGTGGAGGCTACCGAGAAGAAGCCCTGGCTGTGCCGCACCTGGCCGGAACCCTGGCAGGTGGGGCAGACCTTCTTGCCCGATCCTCCCGCCGCGCCGGAACCGTGGCAGGCCTGGCAGGTCTCGTTCCGGGAGTACTGAATTTCCACCTTGGTTCCAAAAACCGCATCCTTAAAAGGTATCTCCACATCGTAACGGAGATTCGCGCCCTGCCGGATGCCGCTTCCTCCCCCCCCGCCCCGGCGGCTGCTGCCAAAGAAGGTATCGAATATGTTGCCAAAGCCCCCCAGATCGCCGAAGATATCCTCAAAACCCCGGAAAGCCTGAGAAAAATCCCCGTGGCTTGCCCCGGACATGCCCTCGACTCCGGCAAAGCCGAACTGATCGTAGGCGGCCTTTTTCTGATCGTCCGAGAGTATCTCGTAGGCCTCGGCAGCCTCCTTGAATTTCTCTTCCGCTTCCTTGTTTCCCGGATTTTTGTCCGGATGGTACTGAATGGCAAGCTTCCGGTATGCTTTTTTGATATCATCCTTCGAGGCGTTCTTTTCTACCCCCAAGACTTCGTAGTAATCGCGCTTTGCCATATCTTTTGCGGTAAGCCGGAAACAATGAAAACAAGCTGTTTTTTGATCAGCCGGCGGGGCTTGAAAACCAAAGCCCGCGCGGCGTACAACCGCTTCCCCTTCACTGCCGGCCGCTTACCTTCACTCCTCGCCGCGCCAAAGGCGCTTTATTTGTTATCGTCCACGACCTCGTAATCAGCGTCTTCCGCGCCCTTGGTGTTGCCGCTGCCGGAAGCTCCCGCGCCGGTTCCGTCCACCGCGCCGGGCCCGGTTCCGTCCTGGGGCCCCGCTCCCGCCGCGCCCTGCTGCGCGGCCTGCGTCTTGTACAACTCCTCGGCAATTTTGTAGGACGCCTGTTTGAGGGCTTCGGTCTTGGCCTTTACCGCCTCAGTATCCCCGCTCTCAAGGGCCTTCCGCAGATCGGCAATGGCCTCTTCGGTCTTGGACTTATCGGCGGGGCTCATCTTGTCCCCCAGATCCTTGATGTTCTTCTCGGTGCTGTAGATCATGGTGTCCGCTTCGTTCCGCACCTCCGCCTTTTCCCTTTCCTTCTTGTCTTCCTCGGCGTGAAGTTCCGCCTCTTTGACCATGCGGTCAATATCGGTGTCCGAGAGGCCCGAGGAGCTTTCTATGCGGATCTTCTGCTCCTTGCCCGTGCCCAGATCCTTCGCGGATACGTGAACAATGCCGTTGGCGTCAATATCGAAGGTAACCTCAATCTGAGGCATACCCCGGGGCGCCGGGGGAATTCCCACCAGGTCAAAACGGCCCAGGGTGCGGTTCTGGCTCGCCATTTCCCGCTCCCCCTGGAGCACCTGGATGGAAACCGCGGTCTGGCCGTCCGCGGCGGTGGAGAACACCTGGCTCTTCCGGGTGGGGATGGTAGTGTTCCGGGGGATAAGCTTGGTCATCACCCCGCCCAGGGTCTCTATACCCAGGGAGAGGGGGGTTACGTCCAGCAGCAGCACGTCTTTCACGTCGCCGCCCAGAATACCGCCCTGGATGGCCGCGCCGATGGCCACCGCCTCATCGGGGTTCACCCCCTTGTTGGGTTCCCTTTTAAAGAGATCCTTAACGATCTGCTGTACCGCGGGGATACGGGTGGAACCGCCCACCAGGATCACCTCGTCGATCTGATCGGCCTTGAGGCCCGCGTCGGTCAGGGCCTTTTTACAGGGCTCCT
>JAIRRU010000319.1 GCA_031255815.1 Treponema sp.
TGGGCCTTTTTATAGAACCAGGCCGGACGGGAAGAAGGGGCGCCCAGGCGGTGCGGCCCCAGGCCCAGCACCTGGATCACCCTGCCGATGGCCCCTTCGGCGATAAGGTTCCCCGCGTAAATAGCGCTTTCAACGTGGAGCCGCTCGCTAAAGTAGCACATGTACTTTTTCCCCGTCTCTTTTACCTTGGCCTTGGCGGCCTCAAGCTGGGCAAGGCTTACCAGGGGCGCCTTGTCGGTAAAGTAGTCTTTCCCCGCGGCCAGAACCCGCAGCCCCAGGGGGCAGCGCTCCGAGGTAACCGCCGCCGCCGCCACCAGCTTGACCTCCGGATCCGCAAGAACCTCCTCCTCGCTCCGGGCCGCCCGGGTTTCCGGATACCGCTTGATAAAGTCCTCCACCTTCTTGGGATCCGGATCCCAGACGCTCTTCAGCGTGGCGCCGGCTTCGATAAGGCCGTTGCACATCCCGAAAATATGGCCGTGATCCAGCGCCACGGCGGCAAAGACGAAATCGCCTTTTTTCACCACCTGGCTGGCCTTCCCCTTGGGCGCGTAGTTCATTCCGTCAGACATGGCATTCTCCTCTTTAATTTATGGAGCTTGTTCCATCGGAAACGAAGTTCCCGCACCAACCGGGTTTTGGAATAAGCTCAATTATGCCCCATTATACGCCCCTTTCAGGAGATGGGACAGGGCGCGGCAGGACGGCCCTTGAAAGATTGCCGACGATTCCTAACGCCTCTTGTACCGGTCAAGGGAAATACTCATGATTCTCGCGTATTCCCTGCTTTCTTCCTGGTTGGGAGTTATCGGAGGCAGCTGTTTTCCCCCGCTTAAGGCGTGCTTGCCCCCGGATCGGTAACCAGGAGGCTTTTCGAACTGTTCTGAAATAAAGTATGATATATCTTTAAAAACCCCCGACGTTATTTTTAGGAGTTGTACTATGTTAACAGTACGAAACGTAACAAAAACCTACGGCTCCCGGCGGGCGGTGGACAATATTAGCTTTAGCCTGGGCGACACGGGGATACTCGGATTCCTCGGCCCCAATGGCGCGGGCAAGTCCACCACCATGAACATCATCGCCGGGTACACTTCTTCCGCTTCCGGAACGGTGACGGTAAACGGTCATGAAATTCTGGAGAATCCTATCGCGGCTAAGAAAAACATCGGTTTTCTCCCGGAAAGGCCGCCCCTCTATCCGGATATGACCGTGGACGCCTACCTGTCCTTCCTGTTCAGGCTCAAGAAAATTTCCCTGCCCAAGAAGGAACACATCGCCTCGATCTGCGAATCCGTGGGGATTGGCCCGGTACGCAAACGCTTAATCAAGAATCTTTCCAAGGGCTACCAGCAGCGGGTGGGCCTGGCCCAGGCCATGCTGGGGAATCCGGGCATCCTGATCCTGGACGAGCCTACCGTGGGCCTGGATCCGGTGCAGATCCTGGAGATCCGCGGCCTGATCCGGGAACTGGGCAAAAATTCGGCGGTGATCTTTTCCTCCCACATCCTGCAGGAAGTCCAGGCGGTCTGCGACCGGGTCATCGTGATCAACAACGGGATCCTCATCGCGAACGACACCCTGGAAAACCTGTCCCGGGCCGGGGAAAACCGGCTGCTTCTCAGCGCCGAAGGCCCGGGGGAGGAGATGCTGCAGCGCATCCGGAGCCTTCCCGGTCTGAGATCGGCGGAGCTTTTGGGGCCCGCCGAGGAAGAGGGGGCCTTTGACTTCGCCCTGGAGGCCATGCCGGGCCAGGATCTCCGGCGGGGCCTTTTCCGCCTTCTCGCGGAAAAGGGCTGGCCCATCCTTTCCCTGCGTAAAAACGGCCTCTCCCTGGAGGAGGCTTTTGTCCGGCTTACCGCCGGAGACCACGCCGCCATATCGGCCCTTACCGGGACGGAGGCCGAGGAAGAGCAGGCCGGGGAGGCCAAAGCCGAAGAGGGGCAGGCCGGAGAGGCTGAGAAAGAAGGAGAAACCGAATGAGCGCGATCATCCGGCGGGAACTGGCCGCCTATTTCAATTCCCCCATCGGGTATGTGTACCTGGGGGTGTTTTACCTGCTTACCGGGTATTTCTTTTTTATCAGCGTGCTGCTCAGCAACAGCACGGTGCTTACCCCGGTGTTTCAGGTGATGATAACCATCGTCATGTTCCTTACCCCCATCCTTACCATGCGGCTCATGTCGGAAGACCGCCGGCACCGCACCGATCAGGTGCTGCTTACCGCGCCGGTAAGCCTGGGGGCCATCGTAACCGGAAAATTCCTCGCCGCCGCCCTGGTGTACTTCGCGGGGGTTTCCGTTACCCTGTTTTACGCGGTGGTGATAGAGGTTCTGGCGTCGGTAAACTGGGCCATGTTCTGGGGGAGTTACATCGGCATCCTCCTTCTGGGTTTTGCCTTCATCGCCATGGGGCAGTTTATTTCCTCCCTTACGGAGAACCAGGCCATCGCCGCCATCGGCAGTTTCGCGGTGGTTCTGTTTTGTTTCCTTCTGGACGCCCTGCCGGGGATAGTTCCCTACCCCTGGCTGGCCTCCGTACTGAACGGTATTTCCGTTATGAAACGCTACACCCCCATTACCAACGGTATCCTTGGGTTTGCGAATTTATTTTTCTTTATCAGTGTCTGCGGGATCTTTCTCTTCCTTACCACCCGGACGCTGGAAAAGAGAAGATGGAGTTGAGAAATGGAAAATGAACCGCAGAAGCTTGATAAAGCTAAGCTTGACAAAGCGCGGCCCGGAAAGGCTGTTCTTACCCTGACAAAAAAAATCCTGAATAACCGTAATGTCCGCTACGGCGCTGTTTCGGTCGCCATCACCGTTTTGGTGATCTTCTTTATCGTGCTTTTAAACGTGGTGCTTACCGCCCTGTTTAAGAGGTATCCCCTGGACATCGACCTTACCGAAGACCAGATATTCGAGGTTTCCTCCGAAACGAGGGATTTTCTTTCATCCCTGAAAAAAGACGCGACAATTTATGT
>JAIRRU010000043.1 GCA_031255815.1 Treponema sp.
CTCCAGGGCTTCCCAGCCTGTTTCCAGTACCCGCTGGTTCTCCCCGGATTCGTGAAGCCGGCGGATGATATCCCCGTATTTCGCCTCCAGGGAACTGTCCCGGCTTTCCAGAACCGCCACGGAGGGCCCCGCCGAGGGGCTCGGCAGATCGTCCGCCGCGCGGATGATCCCGCCCTCCACCAGGATCGGCCGGAAACGGGCTCCCCGCAGGACGGGAGCGGCCAGCAGCACCCGGCCGGAAAAAGGCCGGGCTGTGACGGCGGTGTTAAGCACCAGGAGCCGCAGGTAATTGGCCCCCCGGATCTTCCGGCGTTCCTCCTCGGTAAGCCGGAGAATCGCCAGCCGGGCGCTTTCGCTGAAGGAGGCGGGGTTCCCGGCCGGGGAGGAGGGATCGGGGTAGAGGGTCTTTTCCATGACCAGGGCGGGGTTTTCTACAAAGCCCCGATCCCGATCCGCCAGGGTTCCTATCTGAAGCAGCACTTGAAAATCCGCCGACGCGTCGGAAAAACCGTAAAACCGGAAGGGAACCGCCAGTTCCGTCCCCCGTTCAAGCAGATCCTGATCCTCGCCCAGGGGAACCTGGAACCCGGTCCAGTTTCCCGGGCCTTCCAGATCGAATTCCGCGGCCAGCACCCTGCCGGCCGAAGCCCCGCTCGCGGAGAGCGCCGGATCCCGCACCGGGTAAGGCCCCTCCCGGCCGGACACTACGGAGGCCCCGCCCCAGTCTACGCTCATAAGATCGGTGGCGCCGATCCCGTTTTCCAGGTAGTTCCGGTAGATCAGGGGGGCCCGTTTTTCCCGCGTCAGATCCTGCCTTCCCGGGTTGGCCGCCGGGGCTTCGGAGATGAAAGCCTCCCCGGCGGGCATGGGCAGGCCGATCTCATTCCCCTCCATGCCGGCCGCCCGGTAGAGCCCGGCCGTGTCGGGATGATCAAAGCCCAGGCCGCCGCTCAGCTGGGCCTTGAACCGCTCGTAAGTCCAGGATGTCCCGGCCCCAAGGCCCGCGGTTCCCGGGTTCGACATCCCCTCCTGGGAGTAGCTCTCCCCGGTCAGGTTCCAGCGGATCCCCAGTCCCGCCTCGGCGGCAAAGGGGCCGGCCCCCTGGTACAGCAGCCCTATCCCCGCGGCCAGGCTGCCGAGCCGCCGATCGGCGCTTTTTTTCAGATAGCTTATCCGGATCACTTCGCTGAAGGAGGCGGGGATCTCCAGGCTGACTGTGCCGCTGCTCTCGTCGTAGCGGAAACGCGGATCATCCATACCCCCCCGGATTACCTGAACCGAACCGCCGACCACATCGGTTCCGATATCGTAGGAACCCGCCTTGCCGTAACCGCTGAAACGCAGCCCCAGGTCTCCGGTAAATTTCCCCTTTCCCGGCAGGTAGAGTTCCGGGTAACCGGGCGCCAGCGGCCAGCGCCGGGCCGCTGAGCGGCGGCCGGAAAGCGGGGATTCGGGGCTCAGTTCGTAGAGCCCCCGCCGGATCTCCGGCCTCATGTAGAGGGGGAACTCCGGGGAAACCGTCATCTCCTCCAGGGGAAGGATCCCGTAGCCCCCGGCCGTCTCCCCGCTGGAAAGCCGTACCAGGGAGGCGTCGCTGGAATTGCTGGAAGGGGCCTCGTAGCGGCTTAGATTTTCAAAGGGGGAAAAACTCCCCCCTTCCCGCAGAACCAGGGCCCTGGTTCCGCCGATATCAACTGTTCCGGGCAGGCGGGTTCCGTTCGGCGCGACAAGGGAGCCGTCGTTTCCCGGCTGAGGGTAAGCGGAAAGGTCAATCTTCTCCCCAAACCAGGCGCTGGCCTCTCCCAAAAAGCCGCTTCCCGTTCCGGGCGCCGATCCGCCGCCCGGCGCCGGGCTGGCGTAGATCCCCAGGGAAGAGTCCCAGGGCGCAATATCCCCCCCCTTCGAGTAGGCCGCCGCTACCATGCCTTCCGGGCTGCGGTTCAGTTCCACCAGGCCCAGCGCGGCGCTGGCCCCGTACTCGCTGGCCCCGGCCAGACGCCAGCGTCTCCCCTGGCTGTCCCGCAGATCCCCCTCTTTGTCCTGGAGGTAAACCCGGGGCGGGGCGTCCAGGTTTTCATCGGGCAGCACGAAGGAACGGCCCCTCAGCGGCTTATCCGGGGAAACGAAGCTGTAGATCCGTTCCCGGTCTCCCACAAAGACCCGTTCTTCCCGGGCGCTAAGGTCGTAGCGGAAGAGGCTGTGGAACGTCAGGTTCCCCCCGCCAAATTTGCCGTATACCCCCAGGGAAGAGGGCGATTCCCCTCCAAGATCCAGGTAGGGAAAACGGGGGAAGCCGAGCCCGGTGTTGCCGAAGCCCAGGTACTGGATCGCCTCCCCCTCCTTGCCCTGGTATCCGGCCCGGTAGGTGTTGAGATCGTAGTCGTCCAGAAAAGCGGCCTCCACAAACCAACGATCCCGAATCCAGAGGGAAAGGGTCAGATCCGCTTCCTGGGTGAAGAGCAGGGGGGAATTCTGGGAGATCGCCTGGACACCCAGAGGGGTAAGGGCAAAACCCATGCTGGCTGCGGCTTCGGCCTTCCAGGAACCGGCCATGAAGAGCGATACATCCGTATCCCCCAACTGGACGGACATCAGTTCCGACCGGGCCTCTTCGGTAAGCCTCCTCCTCTCGGCTTCCGGATCGAGAACCGGGAGGGCCGGATCCGTTTCGTCTGCGGACAGCGGGGAGGAAAGGGCGAAAAAGGCAGAAAGGAGAAGAAGGGGCAGGCGGCGCGGATGATCCATTGCATGCATCGGTGCGGTACAGTATATTTTTCCCACTATGATCGTGTCCATGATACAGATGATTTTTGAAATCCCCGATATCGGTAACATAAAAGAGAAACGGCGCATAATCCGCTCGGTAAAGGACAAACTCCAGCGGCGCTTCAACATGAGCGTGGCGGAAGTGGATCTGCAGGATTCCCTTTCCTTCGCCCAGATAGGCGGGGCCTTGGTTTCCAACTCCCGCGACTTCGGCGAATCGGTACTCCACAAGGCTTTTGAGATCGTCGAGCGGGATGTCCCGGTTCGTATTCAGGATATGCGTATATGCTCGCAAGAATTCTAACCCTTCCCGCCGTTTTCCGCAAAGGGGCGGCCTTTTTTGCCGCCGCGATCCTGGGAACGGGCCTTGCCTCGTGTTTCGGCCTTAAGGCGGATATCTCCGTTAAAGCCAACGGTTCCGGCCAAATCGCCCTGGAGTACCGGGTGGCGGGGGAGCTGGAAGCCCTGGGCAGGCTGGACGGCAACCAGCGCTGGGAGACCCTCCCCGCGGGCCGGGCGGATTTTGAGCGCAGCATGAGCCGGCTCCCCCGGCTTAACCTGCGATCCTTCTCCCGGAAGGAGGAGGGCGGGGATCTGGTTAACCGGGCCCTGATAGACTTTTCCCGGCTTGAGGATCTGCTTCCCCTGCTTGACGCCGGCGGGGAAAAGGCCCTTCTCGAAAAGCAGGGAAACAGAAACCGCCTCTTGCTCCGCCTTACCCGGGGCGCGAAGCTCAGCGGGGAAACCGTTTCCCTGCTGGAAACCGTTTTTTCCGGCCGCAGGCTGGAACTCAACTTTAAAGTCCCGGCGGAAGGGGAACTGGCCCTGCTCGACCGGGAGGGAAAACCCGCCGGGGAAATAGAAGGGGCCGTCCTGGCCGGCCGGGGAAAGGAACTTTCCCTCTCCGTCCCCCTGTCCCGCCTCCTCTCCCTGGAGAAGGGGCTTTCGGTAGAATTGCTGTGGTGAGTTTTTTCTCCAGGAGTTTGTTCCATAGAGCCCGCTCACCGGTTCGCGGGGGAGCTTCAGGGTGAGGTTGTTGATTCCGGCGGGATCTGCAAATACTGCCGATTGTAGTTCCGGTACTGCCTTGGGGAAACGCCCATAATCCGTTTGAAAAGCCGGGAAAAATAGTAGGGGTCCTCTATTCCGTAGATGGCGGCTATGTCCTGAATGAGGGAATCCGAAAAGAATATATCCCTGGCGGCGGCCTGTATTTTAAGCCGCAGAAAATATTCCATCGGGGCGTATCCGGTGAACTG
>JAIRRU010000088.1 GCA_031255815.1 Treponema sp.
ATGGTAGAAGCAAAACAACTCGTTGCCGAATTGAAAAATTCTTTGCCGGGATTTGAAGGCGCCTTTGTACTTGACACTCCCCAAGCGGGTGTCCGGGAAACCCGGCATTTTAAAGGCGAATACAATTTGAATATCAGGGATATTCTTACCCGGCGCGAATTTGAGGATACCATCGGCAAAAGCTGCCATCCGGTAGATATACATCCATTCCCGAAGGAAATGGAAGACATCCCCAAAGCCGATGCCTTCTGCTTCAATATTCCCTACCGATGCCTTGTAGCTTACGGCATGGACAATCTCTTTCTGGCGGGCAGGAATGTCGCAAGCACTCGGGAAGCCGCCGGATGTACCCGGCCGACCGTACCCTGCATGATCGCCGGAGAGGCTGCGGGTACCGCGGCCGCTCTCTGCGTAAAAGATAGAATTCCCAGGGTAAAGGACATTGATTACGCGAGGCTGAGAAAACAATTAAAGGAACAGGGGGCGGTCGTATAACCGGATATATGGGCAGAAAAGGCATTGGGCTTGTTCAAGAACCTAGGGAGAGTCATACTCCCCAAGGCAAAATTGCGGGAACCGCGAGGCCGTTTTCAGCGTCCGGTATGAAAGCGTTAATGTACGGCGCCGGAAATATCGGCCGGGGATTTGTCGGGCAGGCGTTTGCTTTTTCCGGATATGGCGTTACTTTTATTGATATAGCCGATCCGGTAGTAAATGCATTGAATCGGGATCGGCGCTATCCCGTGCGTATACTTTCCGGCTCCGTATACGAAGACAACTGGGTGGAAGGCGTCCGCGCGGTAAATGGCAGAGATGCGGAAAAAGTTTCCATGGAAATAGCCGCCGCGGATATCATGGCCACCGCTGTGGGCGCACGGGTGCTGCCGGTTATTGCGCCGGTTATCGCGGCGGGAATCAAACAGCGTTTTACCCAAACCAGCGCTCCCCTTGATATCATTATTTGCGAAAACTTAATCGACGCAAACAAACTGCTGGAAGAACTTATTATGAAAAATCTGAACAGCGGAGAAATAGAACTGTTCCGCAAGCGCGTCGGCCTGGTAGAAGCGTCCATCGGCCGCATGGTTCCCATACAAACACCGGAAATGCAGGACGGAAATCCCCTGCGGGTCTGTACCGAGGCCTACAATTTCCTTCCGGTTGATAAAGAAGCTTTTAAGGGGGAAATACCGAAAATTGCGAACATGGTTCCCTGCGGGCGCTTTGATTTCTACATAAAACGTAAATTGTTTATTCACAATATGGGACACGCCGTATGCGCGTATCTGGGTATGCTGAAAGGTGATAAGTTTATTTACGAGACCGCCCTTCAGGACGACATACTTTTTATTGTTCAGAACGCCATGATGGAAAGCGCCCTTGCCCTTTCTTCGAAATTCGGCGTTCCTTTAGCGGATCTTCACTTTCATATACGGGATCTCCTTTTCCGTTTTTCCAACAAAGCCCTGGCCGACACCTGCGCCCGGGTCGGCGCCGATACCAGCCGCAAGCTTGGCCCCCGGGACAGGCTTATAGGCGCAATCGGCTGCTGCAGGGAAGAAAAGGTAACACCGGCTTTTATCTCGGCGGGAACAGCGGCGGCCCTTTATTGCCACCTCAAGGAAAAAGGGGCGAAGCTCTCAATGGAAAGCGCGGCCATGGCTTTAGAAAACCTGTCCGGCCTTTCTTCCGCCTCTCCCGATGCCGCTCTTATACTCTCCATGTACGATCTTATTGCCGGGAACACGGACCTGCCCGCAATCATCCTGGCGGCAACGGAAGCCGGCGCCCGAAAGGGGGTCGTATAAAGATGAGGGTTGCTCAGAAACTTCAGCAGTATCCGGTCTCCATTCAAAAGGCGGATAAAAAAGTTGAAGATGAGAGAAGAATAATTTAACCGCGAAGGCGCGCAAAGGCGGACTGCGGCCCGCCAGAACACGAAGGAATGAATAAGCGCTCCCTCTCCCGCCTTCGTGCGCCTTCTCCGCCTCTTTTCCCTGACGGAAAGCCCCCTACATTTTGAATTCGCTGCCCAGGTAGACTTCCCGCACCATTTCGTTGTTAAGGATATCGTCCCGGCCGCCCCGGGCCACGATATTCCCGTCGGCGATAATAAAAGCTTCGGTGGTTATCTCCAGGGTGTCCCGGACATTGTGGTCGGTGATAAGGATGCCGATGTCCTTTTCGGCAAGGCGGCGGATGATCTGCTTGATCTCGTAGACCGCGATGGGGTCGATCCCGGCGAAGGGCTCGTCCAGGAGGAGAAATTTCGGCTCCGTAGCCAGGGCCCGGGCGATTTCGGTACGCCGCCGTTCCCCGCCGGAAAGGGTAAAGCCGTACTGGCTCCGGATACGCCCTATGCCGAATTCCTCAAGCAGCGACTCCAGCCTTTCCTTCTTTTTGGCCTTGTTAATATCCCTGCGGCTCTCCAGAATGGCCCAGATATTCTGTTCCACCGTAAGCTTGCGGAAGATAGAGGCTTCCTGGGGAAGGTAGGCGATACCCAGGCGGGCGCGGCGGAACATGGGCTTGCCGGTAATATCTATGCTGTCCATGGTAACCGCCCCGGAAGAAGGGCGGTAGAAACCCACGATCATGTAAAAGATGGTGGTCTTCCCCGCGCCGTTGGGGCCCAGGAGCCCGGCCACCTCTCCGTTGTTCATGGAAAAATTCACGCCCCGGACCACTTCCTTGCGGCCGAACTTTTTGCGGAGATCCGAGACCATAAGAATATGGGAGGAGAGGGGGGCCGAATCGCTCATACTCAGTTCTTAATGGAGCCGGACACGGCTCCTTCCATGGAAACGTCATCGGTATCCAGGTCTACCCGGATGCGATCGGCCCGGAATTCATCGTCCTTCTTGAAGACCACCGGGAAACCGGAAAGATCCAGCAGTTTTTCCGTCCGCCGGTATACCGCGTATTCCGAACGGCACACCATATCGTCCTTAAAAAGCCGCACGGAAATCTGAAACACCGTTACCTCCGCCTCGTCATCGTACTCGATAAAACGGCCCCGGGCGACCAGTTCGTTTTTCCTGTCCTCCAGGCTGGAATTGCCCTCAAGCCGGACGATTTTCAGTTTCCGGTCGTAACGGAGCCGGTCGGTCTGAAAGTAGATATCCTTATCCTCTTCCCGGCCCCAAACGTTGCCGCTGCAGTCGATAAACTGATTATCGTCCCCCTGGATTTCGATTCTGCTTGCCCGCAGAAGCAGGTTATCGGAACGCACTTCGGCGTTTCCCGTCAGAATGGTAATTTCCTTCCCGGAGGCCCGGCTCCCGGTCATAATGTCGGCCCTGAAGGTAAAAGTATCGGCGGCGGATAAGAGGGCGCAGCAGCGGAGGAGCGCGAAAAAACAGAGGGGGCGGAACAGGGTATTCATTGCCCGGCCTCCCCCGCGCCGGGGGCCGTCTCCGGGCCCTCCCCGCCAGGGGCCTCCGCTTCGTCAGATTCGGCCCCCTCCCCCTCTTCGTCCTCATCGTCGTGGATATAGGTTCCGCTGATACCGCCGGAAAAACCCCAGACGCGGCTGCGGGCGTTGGCGCTGAAACCCCAGCCGGAAAAAGATGTCCCGTTGGCCCGGTTTATCCTTACCTCGTCCGAAGCGTCCCCGGACAGATCCCGCCGTTCGTCCTTCCAGTCCAGCTTGCCGGTTTCAATAACGATATCTTCGGATTCCACCGCCAGAACAACCCCCCCGGCAAGGTTAATGTCCCCCGAATCAAGTTCCACGTGGGCTTCCCCCGCCCTGCCCGTGGCGTTTGCCTCCCTGTTATGGCGTTCAAACTGCTCAAAGGAAAAATTCTTTAACTCCATGATCCGGCTTTCCTCGTAACGTTCCGCCAGTTCCGCCCTAAAACGAACCTGGGGATCCCCGTCCCGCATCCGCACGTACTCCACATCACTCATTACAATGTCCGGCGCCTCTTCCTCGCCGGAAAGGGAAGATCCGTAATCGAAAGAACAGGCCGCGAACAGCGGGACGGCGAAGGCCGGGAGGAGGATCATGAGGAGCGGGCGGAGAGGGAGGGCCGGAGGGGTTTTCCCCTTTGCCCGTGTTTTTGAAGATGATCCGTTCCTGTACCGCCTAAACTTCATCACAGGCTCCTTTAGCGCCGCCTCTCCATCCCCGCTCCCCCGCTTACAGGCTTCCGGCGCTCTGGACGCTTTTGGCGGCGGCGATAAAGTCCCGGAAAAGGGGGCTCGCGGCGGTGGGCTTGGATTTGAATTCAGGATGGAACTGAACCCCCAGGCCCCAGGGATGATCCGGCCATTCCACGCACTCCACCAGGCTGCCGTCCGGGGTAAGGGCCCCGATCCGCAGGCCCGAAGCGGCCATTTCCTGGCGGTAGCGGTTGGAAAACTCGTAGCGGTGCCGGTGGCGTTCCCAGACAGGCCCCTCCCCGTAGGCCGCCCGGATCAGGCTGCCCGGTTCCGTCCGGGCTTCCCACTGGCCCAGCCTCATGGTGCCGCCGTAGTTCTTTACATCCACCTGATCCTCCAGAAGGCTCACCACCGGGTGCCTGGTATCGGGGTTGAATTCCCCGGAATCCGCGTCGTCCCAGCCCAGCATATTCCGGCCCCAGTCGATAACCATGATCTGCATACCCAGGCAGATGCCGAAATAGGGAACCTTGTTGTTCCGGGCCCAGGCCGCAGCCGTAACCATGCCGTTGATCCCCCGCTGGCCGAAACCGCCGGGCACCAGGACGCCGTGAAGCGCGCCGCTTTCCCCGCCCGCGCCCAGAATTTTTTCGGGCGCCCCGCCCTCCTCAAGCCGGGAAGAGTCGATCTTGACCAGATCCACTTCCACCCCGCATTCCAGGCCCGCGTGGAACAGGGCCTCGTAAACCGATTTATAGGCGTCGTGCAGCTCCATGTACTTACCCACAATGCCAATCCGCACCCCGCCCTGCCGGGATCGGAACTTCTCCATCATGGCCCGCCAGGGCTTCAGATTGGCGTGACGGCTTTCCACCCCCATCTTTGATAAAACAACCTGATCCAGCTTTTGGTCATGAAAAATGAGGGGAATTTCGTAAATTGTGGTATCCACGTTGTATGAAGTAAAAACCGCGTCGTTTTCCACATTGGTAAAAAGGGCGATCTTCCGCCGGGTCGCCTCGTCCAGCATCACCGGGGCGCGGCAGATCAGGATATCCGGCTGTATCCCCATTTCCTGCATGGCCTTTACCGAGTGCTGGGTGGGCTTGGTCTTGAGTTCCCCCCCCGCCACCTCGGGGATAAGGGTAAGGTGTACCGAAATAGCGTTGCTCTTCCCCAGTTCGTGGATAAACTGCCGGGCGGCTTCCAGGAAGGGGATGGACTCGATGTCCCCCACGGTGCCGCCTATCTCCACGATCACCACATCCGTGTCCGCGTCTTCCCGGGCCACCATCAGAATCCGGTTCTTGATCTCGTCGGTAATGTGGGGGATCACCTGGACGCAGCGGCCCAGGAAACGGCCCTCCCGTTCCTTGCGGATAACCGCCTCGTAAACCTGGCCGGTGGTAACCGAATTTGCCCGGGAAAGGGGGCTGCGGGTAAAGCGGGCGTAGTTCCCCAAGTCCAGATCCGTCTCGGCCCCGTCGTCGGTAACGTAGACCTCCCCGTGCTGGTAGGGGCTCATAGTCCCCGCGTCCACATTGATGTAGGGGTCGCATTTCACCATGCGGACATTGAGCCCCCGGGCCTCAAGCAGGGCCCCCAAAGAGGACGCGGCTACACCTTTCCCCAAACTGGAACATACCCCTCCCGAGACAAAAATGAACTTGTTCATGTAGCAGTATTATCCCCGGCCGCTGGTATCACGTCAATGCGTCCTCCCCCTGTTCCGGCCGCGCCCCGCTCCGGATCAACCTCGCCCTGAAGCTCCCCTGGGTATCAAACCCTTCGCTGCGAATGAAACCCGGCGATGCATTGACAGGGGTCTTAGCGCAACCTATTATCAAAGTATGGTGGATGCAGTCTTTTTTAGCGATGCCGACTTTGATCAGTACAAGGCTTTTATTTACAAGGAAAGCGGTATCACCTTTACCCCGACCAACCGCTCCATTCTGGAAAGCAGGCTGAAGGAACGGCTGCGGGGAATAGGGATAGACTCCGTCAAGACCTACTTTGCCAAAATCTCTACCGACAAAGAGGAACTCAAGAACTTCCTGGATATTATTACCACCAACCTGACCCGTTTCTTCCGGAATCAGGCCCATTTTGACGCTTTGGAACATTCCGTCATCCCCGAATTGATGAAGATCAAGCAGAAATCGGGCAACAGCACCATCAAAATCTGGAGCGCGGGCTGTTCCACCGGGGAAGAACCGTATACCATTGCCATGCTCCTAAGCGAAATCCTGCCGCCCTCCTGGAAATTCGAGATTCTTGCCAGCGATATCAGCCTGAAATGCCTGATGACCGCCAAAGAGGGCTTCTACCAGGACAGCAGAATCGTCGGGATTCCCGACGCCTACCTCAAAAAGTACTTTGACAAGGTGGAGGGGGGTTATAAGATCCACGCGGATGTAATGTCCAAGATCCGCTTTGACTACCACAATCTGAAAAATGATTCGGGGCAGCGGAATTTGGATCTCATTTTTTGCCGGAATGTGATTATCTACTTCGATGAGGCTGCCCAAACCGCGGTGATAAACCGCTTTTGGGACGCGATGGCCAGTAAATCCTTCCTGTTTATCGGCCATTCCGAATCCCTCTTTGGCATGAAAACACAGTTTGAATTCGTTAAGACTGAGTGGGCAACTTTCTACCGGAAATTTGTATAAGGAGCGATCTGTGGCTGATGAAATTGCGACCCTGATTGTTGATGATTCCGCGCTCATGCGTAATCTGATAGGCAAAATGGTTGAAGCGACTCCCGGGCTGGTAATTGCCGACAAGGCCATGAACGGCCGTTTTGCCTTGGATAAGATTCCCCGGGTAAATCCGGATGTTATCGTTTTGGATCTGGAAATGCCGGAGATGAACGGCATCGAGTTTCTCAAGGAAAGGAAGAAGCTGGGGCTGGAGATTCCGGTAATCATCCTTTCCTCCATTGCCGCCAAAGGCGCGGCGATCACGATGGAAGCCCTGTCCCTGGGGGCCAGCGATTTTATCCAGAAACCTTCAGGTTCCATTTCGGAGGATATACATACCGTAAGGGATCGCCTGGTGGAGCTGCTCCTAAGTTACGGCGGCCAGTACCGCAGAACCCACGGCAAAAAGCTCACGGTTCCCGGGGAGCCGAAAACCTCCGGCCCCGCCGCCACGGCGGTAAACAAGAGCCCGGTTTCCATATCCTCCATCCTGGGTTTGAACGCCGCGCCCGCAACGGGGCCGGCCAAACCGCCGGCCCAGCTGCGTAAACCGGCTAAAACCGAAATTATCGCTATCGGTATATCGACAGGGGGCCCCGATGCCCTGCGGGAAGTGTTCTCCAAGCTGGACGCCGACTTAAAAGTTCCCATCGTGGTAGTCCAGCACATGCCCGCTGGTTTTACCAACGAATTCGCCAAGAGCCTTGACCGGGTCTGCCCTTTGAGTGTAAAGGAGGCGGAAGAGGGGGAACCTCTCGTACCGGGCCGTATCTTCATCGCCCAGGGGAACAAGCACCTGGAAGTGGCCCGCCAGGGCGCCAGCGCGGTGATCCACCTTTCCAGCGATCCCCTGGTAAGCGGCCACCGTCCCAGCGCCGATGTGCTCTTCGCCTCGGTAGCCCTGACCTACACGAACCGCGCCCTGGGGGTGATCATGACCGGCATGGGCCGGGACGGGGCCCAGCAGCTGGGAACCATCTACAAGGAAGGGGGCATGACCCTCGGCCAGGACGAGAGCAGCGCGGTAGTTTACGGCATGCCCCGGGTCGCCTACGAAATGGGCCACGTAATGGAACAGATACCCCTGGGCAAAATGGCCCGCCGCATCTGCGATGTAGCTAAAACAGACAGATAAGGCTGTTCCAAAACTTCAGCTTTCGGAACAGCCTCTTAGGTTTTTCAAAGCCGCCTTGCCGGGAACCCCCTAAGCGGCCCGCGCTGTATTATGGACGGGCGCCGCGTTATGGTGTATAAGGGTTTATGCCCAAAATCGAAGTAAACGAACAGGCCTTCTCCGTCCTGGCCGATCCCGCCGGCTGGGGCAAAGTTTGGGAAAGCCGGGAAGCTTTTGAGGAAGCCCTGAGCTGCGCCAAGGCGGAGCTGGACGAGGATTCGGACAAAGAACTTCCCGTTGGGGAACGAACCTTAAAAATCGAACTTAACGATACAAACCGGCCCGACCTTTGGGCTACGGCGGGCTGCGCCCGGCAGCTGCGGATCTATGCCGGCGGCAGGCGGCCGGACTACCCCTTCTTTTCGGCGCCCGGCGATCTTAAAGAAGCATCCCGGAAGGTAAAAGTGGAAGCCACGGTACGGAAAGTGCGGCCCTACCTGGCGGGTTTCGTCGCCTCGGGCAAGCGGGTTACCGACGCCTCCCTGCGGGACATGATCCAAACCCAGGAAAAACTGGCCTGGAACTTCGGCCGCAGGCGGCGCACCGTTTCCATGGGGCTTTACCGTACCGGCATTATCCAATGGCCCATCACCTACAAGGGGGCGGATCCCGACTCGGTCTCCTTTGTGCCCCTCCAGTGGGATATGCCCCTTACCCTGCGGGAGATCCTTAAACAGCACCCCAAGGGTAAGGAATACAGCTTTATCCAGGAACACGAGCCCCTGCAGCCCCTCCTTACGGACGCGAACGGGGCGATCCTCTCCTACCCGCCGATCATCAACTCGGCGGATCTGGGGGCGGTTCAGGTGGGGGATACCGACCTCTTCGTGGAGCTTACCGGGACTGATATGCCCTCGGTTACCCTGGCCGCCTCGATCATGGCCTGCGATCTGGCCGATCAGGGTTACACGATTGAGCCGGTGGAGACGGACTACGATTTCGACACCCCCTTCGGCCGGAAAATTACCACCCCCTACTATTTCCAGGAGCCGGTATTCTGCTCCCTCGCCCGGGTGGAAAAATTCCTGGGGGAGAAGATCGGGGCGGAGGAATGTCTTGCCGCCCTGGAAAGGATGGGGGTACGGGCGGAAAAAACCAGCGGCAGGGAACGGGGGGAAGACAGCGTCCGGGAAGGGATCCGGGCCTGGCCGCCGGAATACCGGAACGACTTTCTCCACGCCGCCGACGTGGTCGAGGATCTGATGATAGGCCGCGGGGTGGGCAGCTTCAAACCCGAGAGGCCCAGGGTCTTTACCGTAGGGCGCCTGAGCCCGGTTACCGTTTTCAGCCGTCAGGTAAAGGAGATTATGGTGGGCCTGGGTTACCAGGAGATGATCTACAACTACCTGGGTTCCCGGAAGGAACTGGTGGAAAACATGCGGGGCAAAGGCGGCCGGATCCTCCGTATCGCCAATCCCATGACGGAAAAGTACGAGTATGTGCGGGATTCGGTACTGGCCTCCCTTATGATGAGCGAATCCGTGTCGGGCCACGCGGTTTACCCCCACCGGATCTTCGAAATCGGCAAGGTAGCCTACCTGAACGACGGGGAAAACTACCGCGCCAGTACCCGGCAGTACCTGGGTTTTGCCCACGCCGGGGCTGAGGCCGGCTTTAACACGCTGGCGGCCCAGATCCGCACCCTGTTTTACTATATCGCCCGGGACTACCAGGTAGAGGAATCGGAGGACAGCCGCTTTATCCCCGGCAGGGCCGCGGTGATCCTGTACCAGGGTAAAGCGGCGGGGATCTTCGGCGAAATCCACCCGGAAGCGCTGGAAAACTGGGGCCTTGGCGTACCCTGCGCCGCCGCCGAAATAGACCTTGAAACCCTGCTGGGCCGGGAGGCTGGTTAGGCTAAGCGCCTGTTGTGCAAGAGTTCGCGCGCTTAGTGTGGTTCGCGGCTATCCTTTTAGTCCAATTATACCTTTAGTCTAACCAGCCTGCCCTATCCCTTCGTGTTCCGGCGGGCCGCGGCGCGCTCAACCGATGTTCTCGATATCCTCAATGTTGTTATCGTAGACGATAAGCATTTTTTCGATATCCTGCTTTGATACCTCCGACTGTCCGATCATGGTGTTGAGGGTGGATTTGAT
>JAIRRU010000156.1 GCA_031255815.1 Treponema sp.
TAGTAGTTTCTAACAAACTGGCCCTCAAGGCTCAGACCTACTGGAAGTACCGGTACCTGTTCCTCCTCTTTGTCCCGGCCCTCGTTTACTACGGTATCTTCGCCTACGGCCCCCTCTACGGGATACAGATAGCCTTCAAGAACTTTTATATCCGCCAGGGCATTATGAACAGCCCCTGGGTAGGCTTCGCCAACTTTAAGATGCTCTTCGGCATGAGAAGTTTCCAGGAGGTTTTTAGAAACACCATCGTCATCAGCTTTGCCAAGCTTGTCTTCGGCTTCCCGGCGCCCATCATCTTCGCCATCCTGTTGAACGAAATGCGGGCCAGGCTTTTCAAAAAAGCGGTTCAGACCGTAAGTTACCTCCCCCATTTTGTGTCCTGGGTCATCCTGGCGGGTATCTTTTCCCAGCTCCTCTCGCCTACCTCCGGGCCCGTCAACGAGTTCCTCAAGATTTTCGGCCTAAAGCCCGTCTACTTTCTGGCGGACAAGTTCTGGTTCCGGCCCGTCCTGGTTCTCACTTCCATCTGGAAGGGGGTCGGCTGGGGCTCCATCGTCTATCTGGCCTCCCTTTCGGGCATAGACCCGGAACTCTACGAGGCCGCCGAGATTGACGGCGCCGGACGCCTTCGCAAGGCAGTGAGCATTACGGTGCCCTGCCTGGTTCCGGTTATCACCATCATGTTCATCTTCGCCGTGGGGGGCATTGTCAAGGACGACTTCGACCAGATATTCAACCTCTACAATCCCGCGGTGTACTCCGTGGGGGACGTACTTTCCACCTATACCTACCGTATCGGCCTGGTGGATATGCGCTACAGCTTTTCAACGGCGGTGGGCCTTTTTACCAACCTTATTTCTTTTACCCTCATCGTAATAACCAACACGATTACCAAACGTGTCAACGAATACGGACTGTGGTAGGAGGCGGGAATGTTAAAAAGGGCAAGCTCCGGCGATATGGTTTTTTACTTCTTTCTGTATATCTTCATGTTCATCATAAGCCTCCTCATGCTCTACCCCTTTCTCTACATCATCTCCATGTCTTTCGGCGCTTCGGCAAATATGGGCCTGTCCCTCCTGCCGAAAACGCCCAACCTGGAAAGCTACCGGAGGGTGCTGGCGAACGTCTATATTTTTAACGGCTTTAAAGCCACGATTGTCAGGGTTCTTCTGGGCACGACCCTGACCATTTTTTTTACCATCACCACGGCTTACCCCCTGGCAAAGCGGTACTTTCCAGACCGTTCCTTCTGGACCAGCCTCCTGGTGTTCACCATGTTTTTTTCCGGCGGCCTCATCCCCAGCTATCTTCTGGTGCGGAATTTGGGCCTCTACAACACCGTCTGGGCCCTGGTTCTGCCGGGCCTTATCAGCACCTACAACATGATCATCATGCGGAACTTTTTTATGGCGATTCCGGCGGAACTTGAGGAGTCCGCCCGCATAGACGGTGCCGGGGAGTTCACGATCCTTTTCCGCATTATCGTTCCCGTGTCGGGGCCTATCATCGCCACGGTGGTACTCTGGACCATGGTCGGCCACTGGAACGCCTGGTTCGATTCGATGATCTACATTTCCACCGCGACGAAGCAGGTTCTCCAGCAGGTACTGCGCCGCATGGTTGTAGAAGGCGAACTCCAGGTGATCGAACTGAACCAGCTTCAGGCAATTCAGGAAGTAGGGGTTTCGGGGGCGATGGTCACTCCCGAAGGAGTTAAGGCCGCCGCCGTCATGGTGGCTACCATCCCCATAATCTGCGTCTATCCCTTTTTACAGAAGTACTTTGTAAAAGGCGTGCTGGTTGGTTCTCTCAAAGGTTAGCCGTCCTCCGCGTCGCGGAAGGGCTTCAATACGCTTTTATTTTTTGAGGCAACCGTCCAATAGGGCCGGGGGCCGGAATTCCAAGGAGGCTCTATATGAGTAAGAAATTGTATCTTTCGGTTCTGTGTTTCGTGTTTGCCGGGGCGTTGCTCCATGCCGGCGGACGGCCGGCTGCGGACAGCCAGCAGGGCCCGGTCAAGATCACCTGGGTGTCCTACCAGATGGCGCCGATTGCGGATAATCCCCGCATCATGGAACGCTTTGAAAAGCAGTTCGATGTGGATATCGAGGTATGGAACATCGAAAATGCCAACTATGACGAACAGTTGAACCTTAGATTCGCCGCCAACGAGATACCCGATTTCTTCAGGACATCCACCGCCAATCTGCAGCGCTACGTGGACCAGGGCATCATAATGCCGATTGATGCGGCGCGCTTTGAAAGGAACATGCCCGTCTGGGACAGATCCGTTAACGCCCAGTACCCGGGCTGGAAAAAGCTCTTCACGATAAACGGCAAACTCTGGGCCGTACCGCAGGATGTCCGGAAACCCAACCGGGGGCCGGCCATTTACCGGGGCGACTGGCTTGAAAAACTGGGCAAAAAAATACCAACCACCCTGGCCGAATTCCAGGATGTGGTATACGCCTTTGCCAACAACGACCCCGACGGGAACGGGCGGAAAGACACCTACGGTCTTTCCGGCAGCGGCATGAACATGGTCTACGGCGCTTACGGGTACATACCCGGCCAGTGGAACGAGAGAAACGGCCAGCTCGTGTACAGTTCCATCCAGCCGGAAGTTAAGGAAGCCCTGGGGGTACTGGCCCAGTATTACAAAGACGGCGTTCTTTCGCCGGAATTTATCACCGGGGAAAACAAGGGCGGTTACTGGTCCAATTCCCACGCCTTTGCGGAAGGCCAGATCGGCGTTACCGGGCACGCCGCGGATTACCACTACAACGAGCACCAGAACGGGAACGTTATAGAACTCCAAAAGCTTAACCCCAACGCCGCCATTGCCTGGGGCAATCCGGTAACGGGCCCCGCCGGGAAGAAAGGGCTCGCCGCGGGTCCCAAAATCGCCACCGGAACGCTCAGCGTGTTCGGCGCCCAGGTTGAAAATGATTTAAGGAAATTCGACAAATGGTGCGAGATCCAGGAATGGATAGCCCAAAGCGCCGACAACTACCTTATGGCCTTCGGCGGGCCGGTAGGGGAACTGTGGAACTGGTCAGATGGTGTTGACAGCGTTATAGTTCCCTTGAACAACGACGGCACGCTCTTTAGCCGCGAAGGCGGCCATACCCTTCTGGCAAATGTCTATGACGACAGAATACTGGAGCATCAGTCCGCGATTATGTACCGGGAACGGAAATGGAACGGCATGTACGATGACGGGCTTTCGTCGGAATTGCTCATATCTCTGCCCTCTTCCCCGCAGTACAGCACCGAGCTTGACAAGATCGAATCCGAAGCCCGTATTGCCATCATCACCGGGGAAAGGCCCCTGAGCTACTTCGACGATTTTGTAAGGGAGTGGAAAGCCGCGGGCGGCGACGTTCTAACCAGGGAAGCCAACGCCTGGTGGGCGACCTTAAAGTAATCACCTGGGCTTGTTCCAAAAACTGAAGTTTTGGAAACCTCAGGTGTTCAGAAACTTCGGTTTCCGGGCAAGCCTGATGCCCCTTTAACTGCCTTTTGTAAACGGGGCGGAACCTGGTTTCCGCCCCGTTTGCGTAAACTTGAAGAGGCCGCTACAATCGCTATAGGGACAAAGTGCGAACCCATAAAAGCGAACAATCAGGAGGCGATTGTATGAGTAATACATCCGGCGGGGGGCCGCTAAGCGCTATCATTGTCGGCGCCGGGCATCGATCGTTTACCGATCTCAACACCGGGGGCGATACGACCGGCGCCCTTGGCGGTCACGGCGGCGGCGATCAGCGGCTGGTAGAGGATTTTGTCTCTTCGTTGCGCGGCGGAGCCCCTTCAATTTCCTGTACGTCCATTCAGGATTCAATTTCCGGCCACCTCGCGGTGTTCCGGGCTGACCTTGCCAGGGAGCGCGGCTGCGGGGTGTCCATGGAGCGGCAAATATGAAAAAAGCGGAAAACATAAGCCGCGTTATCGTTGTTTTTAAAACCCATCTGGATATCGGTTACACGGATCTCGCCGAAAAAGTACTGAAAAACTACCGGGAATCTTTTATCCCCGCTTCGGTGGAACTGGCCTTCAAGGCGAACGCCGGGGGAAAGAAACGCTTTGTCTGGACTGTCGGCTCCTACCTGGTGTACCACTATCTCTCCCGCCCGGATGTGCCGCCGGAGCGTAAAAAGCGGCTGGAAGAGGCCCTCCGCCTGGGCTGGATACGCTGGCACGCCCTGGCCTGCACCACTCACACCGAGCTTATGGACGCGCCCCTGCTGCGCTTCAATCTGTCCCTCTCGAAAGATCTCGACAGGCGGTACGGAAAGTCCACCCTTGCCGCGAAGATGACCGATGTGCCGGGCCATACGGTCGCCATGGTTCCCCTGCTCGCCCAGTCCGGCGTCGAGTATCTCCACATCGGCGTTAACAGCGGATCCCGTATACCTCAGGTTCCGCCGCTCTTTGTCTGGCGCTACGGTTCTTCCGGCCTGGTAGTGAATTACGCGGGCGCTTACGGCGAAGCGTCGATCCTGCCGGACTGCGTTGGCGAAACGGGTACGGAACGGGTTTGCCTGGAGTTCGCCCACGCGGGGGACAACGCGGGCCCGCCCGGCGCTGAGGAGCTTGAAGCCCTGTACGCCGGACTGGCCGCCAAGTATCCCGGCGCGGATATCGAAGCCGGGAGCCTGGACGATTTTGCCCTCTGCGTCAGGCGGATCCGGGACAAGCTTCCGCTGGTCGATGAGGAAATTGGGGACACCTGGATCCACGGCGCCGCCTCCGATCCCCTCAAAGTCGCCTGGTATAGAGAACTCCTTCATCTGAAGGATCGCTGGATGGAGGAAGGGGCCCTTACGGGGGATCGCTACACGGAATTCATGGAAAACCTCCTCCTTGTCGCGGAGCATACCTGGGGAACCGATTCAAAGCGCTACCTCCAGGATTACAGCAACTGGAAAAAAGCGGATTTCCGTAAGGCCCGGTCTGCCGACCTGATCGATGAGGAAAAGCTCTCCTCCTACAACCGCCTCCTCCTTGCCAGTTTCGGGAGCCACGGCGAAATCTTCAGAAAACAAAAGCTGGCCTCCTACTCGAATTTCGAGGCTTCCCACCGCGAGCAGCGGGCCTATATCGACAAAGCCTTGGCGGCGCTGCCCGAAAACCTGGCGGCTCAGGCGAAGCCGCGTCTTGAGAGGCTGGCCCGTGGTTTTACCGGAACTTTCAAAGGCGGGAAGGCGGAACTCTTCGAGCCCGTAAATATAAACGGCTGGACCGTGACGGCGGGTTCCCGGGGCGAGATTACCCGTCTCCAAAACCCCGATCTGGGCCTGGACAGGGAACTCTCTTTCTGCCGCTTTAGCTACGAAGTGTTCGACGGCCTGGCCCCCGATCATTCGGTGTTTGACTACGGCAGGGGGATGAAGAACAACTGGGTATGGTTCGATCCGAGTTTTGCGAAACCCGGCCTCTCCTTCGAGGAGGGGATCAAAGCCGGGCGCTACGAGGCCGACACAGCCTCCCTTTCCGTCCGGGACGACTGTCTCCTGGTATCCCTTAAGATGCCGCGCTTTTTATGCGACGATTACGGCTGCCCCAGGGAGGTAAGGCTCGAACACCGCTTCGGCGGCAATTCCATTACGAGCGTCCTTTACTTCTCCGGAAAAGACGCGAACCGTATACCCGAAGCCCTCTGGCTGGGGATGAACTTCTCGGTGGCCAACGCCAACCGCTGGAAGATGATCAAGTTCGGCAACGCCCTTTCGCCCCTGGATGTGGTGAGCGGCGGCAGCCGCCGCCTCCACTGCGTAGAGGAACTGCGCTACAGGGCGGCGGACGGCGCTATCCGGGTTATCCCCGAACATTCGCCCCTTATGACCCTGGGCCCCCCCTGCCTCTACAGTACCGATGATGAATACGGCGATCCCCGGGCGGGCCTGCATTTCCTGCTCTTTAACAACCGCTGGGGCACCAACTTTAAGCAGTGGTTTGAGGATGACCTGAGTTTCAACTATACCACGATATTCGGGTAAAACATCCGGGTAAAAGGGGGAATCATGTTCGGGCACGACAATTTCGGCGCGGTTCAGAAACTCTGGGCGGCTTTCTGGCAAGGCGAAAACAAAGGCCCCCTCTTCGCGGTTACCGTTCCGAAAGACGGGAAAAGCGCCGCCCCCCTGCCGCCCTATCTCTCGTGGTTCTCCGGCGGCTACGAGGAGGCGGCGGCCCAGGCAGCCCGCTGGAGGGAGAGCCTGGAATTTTACGGCGCGGCAGTTCCCTGCTTCCAGTGTTCCTTCGGCTCCGATGACTTTGCGGCCTTTACGGGCGCGGATTTATCCTACAGCCCCATAGGCGGCGACAGCTCGGGCGGCACCTCCTGGTGCGGCCATGTTTTGAAAAGCCTTGAAAAAGCGGAGATCCGCTTTGAACCCCAGGGGAAATGGTGGACCAGAACCCGGGAATTTTACCAGGTTCTGAAAAAAAAGTTCGGCGATGAAGTAATGATCGCCGCGCCGAATATCGGCGCGGGTCTCGACGCGCTTTCCGCCCTCTACGGCCCGGAAGAACTCCTCCTGGCCCTGATGGACGAGCCCCGCCTGGTACGCCGCAGCCTCGATCTGGTTGACGCGGCCTACACGGAAGTGATCAAAGCCTGCGCGGAGCTCTTCGAATTCGGGAACTACGGCAGCGTTACCCGGCACGGTATGTACTCCCCCGGCTGGATCAACATACCCCAGTGCGATTTTTCCTGCATGATCTCTCCCGCATTCTTCGACGAATTCGCCGTGCCGAGCCTTGCCCATGAGTTTTCATTTATGACAGGCGGGGAGTACCATTTTGACGGCCCCGGCGCGATCAAACACCTTGAAAGCATTGTGAAAATACCGGGGCTGGAGCTAATCCAGTGGGTTCCCGGCGCGGGAGCCGGAGGAGAGCGGGACTGGACCGATCTTTACAAGCGCATACTGTCGTTAGGCAAGGGGCTCATCCTGGGCTGCAAGGCGGAAAACGCCGAAAAACTGGTCGGAAAATTCCGGAGCAGGAAACTCTTTGTTCACGTTGAGGGATTAAAAACCAGAACCGAAGCGGAAGACTTTCTGTACCGCATGGATAAATTCTGGGAATCCCTGGAAGCGGGCGGCCGGGAGGCTGGTTAGGCTGAAAGCACGGATATTTCGAGGCTGTCCCAAAACTTTAGTTTTTGGAACAAGCGCTTTTATCATGCTGAAAAGCCGCATCCATGATATTATAAACAGATAAATCTAACGGAGGCAAAAATGAAAACGATAGCGGACAAATACGTTCTGGTAGGCGCGGATTTTGCGGGCTTTCCCCTCAAGGAAGCGGTGGTAAAACATCTCAAGGCCAAGGGTTGGCGGGTAACCGATATCGGCGTACAGTCTGCCGGAGAAGAAAATCCCGAGATGTTCCACCGCATCGGCCTCAAGGCGGGGGCGAAGATCGCGGAAGGGGAATTTGAGCGGGCCCTGCTTTTCTGCGGTACCGGCATGGGGATACACATTGCGGCAAGCAAATGCCCCCGGGTTCATTGCGGGGTGGTTGAAAGCGTACCCGCGGCTCTCAGGGCCGTTACGGGAAACGGCGTCAACGTCCTTGCCATGGGCGCCTTTTACGTGGCCCCCCAGATGGGGATGGACATTGCCGACGCTTTCCTGGAACACAAACTGGGCGACGGTTACGAAGACTGGAAGAATTTCTACGAATTCCATAAACTCGCCATAGACGAGCTGGACGCCTTTGATTACGGGGAATTCAAGAAAAACGGCTTTGAGGTAAAAAAGCTGGGCGAAGCGGATCTTGCTTCCCCCAAATACGGCGTTCTGGCAAAGTAAACGCGGCGCCGCGTTCCGGAAGGAAGCCGCGTTCGAAATTGTAAATGAGGCTGTTCCAAAACTTCAGTTTTTGGAACAAGCCCGCAGGATACGGAAATGCAAAGCAAATACGATATAGCCGCCTATGTATGGCCTTCATATACGGGGGATGATCTGCGATCCCGCTTGTTCTGGCCCCAGGGAATGGGCGAATGGCAGACGGTAAAAGACGCGGCGCGGAAATTCCCCGGCCATACCTGGCCGCGCAAGCCTCTGTGGGGTTACGTGAACGAGGCCGACCCCCGCGTCATGGAAATGGAAATTGACTGCGCGGCGGATTACGGCGTCAATGTTTTTATTTACGACTGGTACTGGTACGACGGGCGGCCCTTTTTGGAGGGATGCCTGAATGACGGCTACCTGAAGGCAAGGAACAACCACCGGGTCAAGTTTTATCTTATGTGGGCGAACCACAACGCCGGTTATCTCTGGGACATCCGCAATTCGGGCCGCAATGATGAAACAATCTGGCTTGGAAAAGCGGATCCCCGCGAATTCGACCGCGTCTGCGATCGGCTTATCGAACGCTACTTTCATCATCCCTCGTATTACACCATAGAGGCTTGCCCGGTTTTTATGATCTACGATCCGGCGAATCTGGTAGACGGGCTTGGCGGCATGGAGGAAACCCGGAAAGCTCTGGATCGCTTCAGGGAAAAGGCGGTCAGAAGCGGGCTTAAGGGCCTCCATTTACAGCTTACCGGTTACGGCGAAAAGGTTGATTTTTCCCATACCGGAATTGACCGCAAAGAACCGGTTACCACCCGGTTTCTGGCGGAGACTCTGGGCTTTGACAGTGTTACTAACTATCAGTTTGTCCATATCACCAATATAAAGAGAAGCTATGCGGAACTGCTGCCCGAGCTGGAAAAGATCTACCGTTCGTCCGGGGAACAGTACCGGATGTATTTCCCCCACGTGTCCGTAGGCTGGGACAACAACCCGCGGTTCAGCCAAACCCTGGATTATATACTAACGGACAATACGCCGGAACAATTTGAGCGGGCCCTGCTAATCGCCAAAGCCTACGCCGACGCGCATCCCGCCCAGCCGCCGCTTATCACTATCAACAGTTGGAACGAATGGACGGAAACAAGTTACCTGGAACCCGATGATCGGAGCGGATACGGCTATCTGGAAGCGCTGCGGCGGGTTTTTAAGAAATCAACCTGAAACCGGGGGATTGTATGAGTAATTCTGAAAATTACGGCGTAAGCGTAAAAGATTTTGGCGCAAAAGGAGACGGCCTTGCCGATGAAGCGGGCGCCTTTCAGGCGGCATTGGACAGCGGGGCGCCCTTGATAGTTATTCCGTTCGGCGCGTACCGCGTCTCTAAAACCCTGCGAATAGGGTCTAATACGCGGCTAAAGGCCCATAATAACGCGATAATCAGCCTGGCCGGCGGCGTCTGTGTTAATCCCGGTGACTTTTTATTGACCAACAAAAACAAAGATGCCGGGGATGTGAATATCACTGTTGAAGGGGGAACCTGGAATTACAACAACGCCGGAAACCCCCGGGGCCACAGTCTCTTCGATCAGACCGGGCCTACAGGAAGGATGATCGATTTTCACAACGTGAAAAACCTCACCCTTTCCGGAATGACCCTTCAAAACCCCGAGTGTTACTACATCTGCCTCTGCAAGGTCGAGAATTTTCTTGTGGAGAATATATCTTTCGAGACTACCTGCCTCACGGGCAACCAGGACGGCGTTCATGTGGCGGGATTCTGTAAAAACGGCGTCATCAGGAATCTTCACGCTTCGCCTTATTCGCCGAACGATGACTTTATCGCCCTCAACGCCGACGATATCATCAGCCGCCAGGAAGCGACGGGCAAACTCTGCGGCCCCATAGAAAACCTGGTGATAAGCAATATCGAAGCCAAGGAGTGCCACTCCTTTATCAGAATCAACAGTATTGATTCGGCGGTAAGGAACATCGAGATCGATCATGTCCGCGGCGGGGTTCGCTGTTTCGTCCTCAATATGGACGCGGCCCGGTACTGCAGAACCCCCATGTTCAAGGACGAGGATTTTCCCGGCGGGGTGGGCAAGGCGGAAAACATCCGCCTCTCTAACGTGAAAGCCTGCGTAACCAAACCCGGCAAATGCCTTTTCTGCCTGGAAACAAAGGTGAAGAATTTTACGGTCAGAAATTTCGAGTACGATTACGAAAACGCCGGAACGCCGTTCGTGAATACGGCCTTTATCGGTAACATAAGCGATGAAAAAGTGAGCGTTACAGGTCTTACGGAAGAACAGGCGCGGCTCCTGCAAAAGGAAAGCCGCTGCGCAAATATACGGACGCGGCCCCTGTCAGACTCCTCCAGAAATGGTCTTACCCAAGTGAGCGCTTGTGTTGATTCGGGCGAAACCCTTGTCATACCTCCCGGCGGCTTCGATCTTCTGGAAATCAACAAAGATCGGTACTTTGATTATTAAGGCAGCTTTCCCAAAAGCTGAAGTTTTGGGAAAGCCTCAACCTGTTGCAGGAGGGGTCGTGACCTTTCATGTAAAAGATTTTCGTAAACCGGGAATGAACGACGATGACTGTATCGCCGCGTGCCTGAGCCATTGCCGCCGGCGCGGTGGCGATGCGCCTGTTACCCTTGTTTTTGACGCCGGGGAATGGCGCGTCAGCAGCGCGATCCTCCTTTCCGATGATATGACGCTTATCCTTGACGGCGCGCGCGTCAAACAAAACGACGGGGCCTTTGACAACGTGTTCCGCGGGGACAACCTCGAAATCGATCCGGAGGATCCCTTCGGCTGGCCCCTGTCTGTGCGGCCCCTGAAAAACGTTAAAATCCTTGGAAAAAACGGGGCGGAGATCTCGGGGCCCGGCCTGAACCGCCGGGGTTTTCACACGGTTCTCCGGAACGAGCAGGATATGACAGGCGATTTCTGGGGCTGGAGGACATTGCAGATCTGCCTTTCGAAATGCGACGGTTTTGAGATAGCCGGGCTTTCCTTTACCAATACCCGCTGCTGGGCCATGGCCTTCGATCTCTGCTGTAACGGCGAGGTGCACGACATCCATTTTGACAGCCGCGTAAAAAACGGGGACGGCATCGACTTCGAGCCCGGCTGCCATCACTGCAAAGTGTGGAACATCAGGGGCCGGACCTCCGACGATTCCGTCGCCCTCCACGCCCTGGTTATGGGGGACGAATACCCCCTGCGGAACTACCTCTACCCCATGAAACCAGCCCTGCATTTTCCGAAAGAGATTTTTCCCGAAGGCTTTAAGCCCCAGGATCTGGACATCCACGATATTGAGATCTCCGATGTGGAGACTTCCGGGGATCATCACGGCCTGGTACTTATCGCCTACGAGGGTATTCAAATCTATAACGTGGCGGTACGGAATATCCGCGAATCGGGCGAAGGGAAACGCTGGGCGACAGTCTCCCTCTACACCGGCTGGGGTTACAGCGAAGGCTACCGGAGCGGAGACATGCACGACATCGATATAGACGGGGTAAGCGCCGAATACGCGGCCTGCGCCTTCGAGTGCCGGGACGCGGCGGTCAGGAACGTCAGAGTCCGGAACCTGAGCCATAAAAAAGCGGGCGCGAAAGTCTGCTCCGTCAGCTACCCGGAGGGAATAACGGTACTGTAATGAGCGTAGACGGGAACAAAGCGCCGGAAAGGGCCTGAGTACTTTGCTTAGGCTAAAGCACGGATAAAGGGATAGCCGCTAACCTCACGAACACCACGAACTTCTACGCCGACAGCCCTGGCTTTAGCCTGGTTCTAGCCAAGATTTCTGGTGACCGGGAAATTCCAGGGTAAGGTTCGTGTGGTTAGTGCCGTTCGTGGCTAAATTTTTGGCAGTCCGGTAAAGCCGATGGGTTTATCAGACATTTCAACTTTTTTATCCGCCTTTTGGAACAAGCTCAATTCCCTATGCAACCCGCCATCTCATCGTTGCCCGGATACTACTGAGGGCTGGAAACGGTAACGCGGACTCTACCCGGAACCCCTCCCTTTGGTATACACTGCTCAAAATACCACCAGGAGGTTTTTATGACTCAAGCGCAAAACTGGGGGCTGAGGGTACGCCCGCCACTGGGAAAATGGATCCCCTTAAGTATCCAGCATGTGTTTGCCATGTTCGGGGCGACCATTCTGGTTCCCATTCTGACGGGCCTGGATCCGGCTACGGCTCTCTTTACCGCTGGTACGGGAACCCTTATCTATATCCTTCTTACCGGGGCCAAAGTGCCCGCTTTTCTGGGTTCGTCCTTTGCCTTTATCCCGCCCCTTATCGGGATTTCCTCGGCCTACGGCCTGCCTTACGCCATGGGCGGCGCGGTGGCGGCGGGGATTTTTTACTGCGTAGTCGGGTTTGTTATCAAGTTCGCCGGAACGAAATGGCTGGACAAGGCCCTGCCCCCGGTGGTAATCGGTTCGGTTATCGTGGTCATCGGCCTTAACCTGGCCCCCACCGCCATGGCCATGGCCATGAACGCAGGGGGCGGCGCGGAGGGGGAATACAGCCTGGTACTGCTTTCCATCGCCGCGTTTACCCTTGGGGTAACGGTGGCGGCCAACATATTCCTCCGGGGCTTTTTCAGCGTTATCCCTATCCTTATCGGCCTGGTGGCAGGTTACCTTTTCACCCTGATCATGGGGATCTTCTTTCCCGCTTACCACATCATCAACTTTCAGGTGATCCGGGACGCGCCCTGGTTCGGGCTTCCCCGTTTCCAGCTTCCCGCTTTCAACCTGGTGGCGGTTTTGACCTTTGTCATCGTGTCCCTGGCTACTATCTGCGAACACCTGGGGGATACCCTGGTAACGAGCAAGGTGGTGGGGCAGGATTTTTACAAAAACCCCGGGCTCCACCGCACCCTGGCCGGGGACGGCCTTGCCACCGCCTGGGCCGCCCTCTGGGGCGGGCCGCCGAATACCACTTACGGGGAGAATATCGGGGTTATGGCCATTACCCGGGTGTATTCGGTGTGGGTTATCGGCGGCGCGGCGCTTATCGCCGTATTCCTCTCCTTTTTCCGCAAGTTCGGGGCCTTGATCCAGACCATCCCCACCCCGGTGCTGGGGGGCATCTCCATGCTCCTCTTTGGGATCATCGCCTCAAGCGGCCTGCGGACCATCGTGGAAAGCGGGGTGGATTACAAGGACAAACGGAACCTGACCATCTCCTCCGTTATTTTTGTCATTGGAATCGGCGGCGGACGGCTGGCCTTTGCCATTACCGATAAAGTCAGTTTCGAGCTTGCCGGAGTTGCCCTGGCCACGGTCGTGGGCATAGCCCTCAACCTGCTCTTCCCCCCCAGCCGCGGGACGCTTGGCGAGGAGAAGAAAAAGTAGAAAGGGCCCGCCAAAGTACGCCGAAGCGGAGGCCGGCCGCAACGGGATCTGTCCCGGGATCGGCCGGGCCGGGGCTTATCTTGCCCTTTCCTTCCCGTTTGGATGATACTGGGAGTATGGATATAGGGGAACTTATCTATCTGGCAAGCCGCCTCTTCCTGGGGGCTCTGGCCTCTTTTTTCGCCATCATGCTCTGGTCGAAAACCAGGGACGCCGCCTGGATGCTCATGGTTATGGGAACCCTGGCGGCCTATGTCGAAAGCGTCTGTGTCATCCTGGATCTGTTTGGCATAAGCTGGGGGGAACCCCTGCTTATCGGCTCCGTCTCCCTGTCCCTTATCCTGCTGCCCTGCCTGCGCAATGTCTTTTTTATCGCCGCCTTCCTGATAATGGTGATCCGCAAGTACCGGAAAAACAGCCCGGGGATGCGCGGCGGCCCCGCGTAGAGCCTTGACACGTTTCCCCCCTTTGTGGCAGGATAAAGATCATTTCAAAACTGACCGGGTTTTGGAACAAGATCGATTCACTCCGTTGCAAAATTTGGCAGGTTCCGCGGTTTGAAGGCGGGCCGCCTCAATTGATTGAGAAGGACGTAAGGTTAATTAAGATGAAGACTGAATTCGTAAAACCCGCCCTGGTGGAACGCAAGTGGTTTGTTATTGACGCGGAGGGCAAGGTGTTGGGCAGGGTGGCGGCAAGGGCGGCCTCCATTGTCCGGGGGAAGGAAAAGGCGGTTTACGCCCCCCATCAGGAAGTAGGGGATTTTGTGGTGGTGGTTAACGCCGATAAAATTGCCGTTACCGGCAATAAATTCCGGCAAAAGCTGTACCACCGGCATTCCGGCTATGTGGGGGGGCTCAAAACCGTCAATTTTGAGCGGCTTATCGCCCGTCATCCCTCCGCCCCCCTGGAAAACGCGATAAAAGGCATGCTGCCCAAGGGGCCGCTGGGCCGGAAACTTCTGAAAAACGTAAAAGTTTACGCCGGGGCGGCGCATCCCCACAGCGCCCAGAATCCCACGGCTATCGATCTGTGAGGCGAGGTAAGGCGAGATGATTAAGAATCTTGGTATCGGTACAGGCAGAAGAAAGACTTCCGTCGCCCGGGTGTATGTCCGGGACGGCAGCGGTAAAATTACGATAAACGGCAAGGATTTGCCCCAATATTTTGTCCAGGGGGAGCATGCCCTGATGGTACGCCAGCCCCTGATGGTAACCTCCAACGAGAATAAATTTGATATCCTGATAAACGTCTACGGCGGCGGGATCAACGGCCAGGCCAACGCCTGCCGCCACGGCCTTGCCCGGGCGCTTTGCCAGGTAGATCAGACCAATTACACCAGCCTGCGGAGCAACGGTTACCTTACCCGCGATTCCCGGATGGTGGAACGGAAAAAGTACGGCCAGGCGGGAGCCCGCCGCCGCTTCCAGTTCTCCAAGCGTTAATTTCCCGTGGAATTCGGGAAAAAGTTTCCGGATTTTCCGTTCACGCCCCAGGGAGCCTGTAAGAGCGCTGGAAAAAGGCCCGGGGGCGGTGTTTTTTTTCCGGTATGACTATAAACGCCGTAAAAACCGGCGCCGGGCCTGATGTAAAACGTATAGAATTCTCCGACGGTTCCCTTTTTTCCTTTAAAACCTGTTACTTGTCTCCTCTTTTCTTTGACGATACCGCTTACTGCCCGGGAAAAGAGATTTCCCCCGACGAGGAGGAACGGTTCCGCTTTGCCGCCGCCTGTCTTCGGGCGGAAAAAGCCGCTTCCAGGCTGGTAGCCCGGGCGGAACAAAGCGTCTTCGGCCTGTCGCGCAAGCTGGAGAAGGCGGGCCACCCGGCGGGCTGTGTCCGGGCGGTAGCAGCCCGGCTTACGGATCTGGGTATTCTGGACGACCGCCGTTTTGCCCGGTACTGGCTGCGTTCCCGGCTTGCCTTGAAGCCCGACAGCCCCCGCAAGCTCCTGGCAGGCCTCCGCGGCCGGGGGATCGGCCGGGACGATGCGGCCCGGGCACTGAAGGAGGCCCTGGGCCCGGAGGATGAGCTCGGGCTGCTTAAACGCTACCTGGTAAAACACCGGGTTTTCCCCGGAGAAGGGGCGGACGGCGGCGGCCCCTGGCCCCTTTCCCTCCTGTTTCAGCTGAAACGCGAGGGCTTTTCATCGGAATCAATCCATACCTTGAAAGAAACCCCGATTCGCTAAAAATTCTCCAAAATATTTGGTTTTCGCCGTTTTTTGCGTTATATTCATCCTTACGGCTGTTCCAAAGCGTTGTTTTTTGGAATAAGTCCGGTTTCTTAAGGCTTTTTAAGGGGAAAGGGAATGCTTAAGAACAATCAAAAAGTAAGAATTTTTTCGGCCCTGGAAGTGGCAAATATCTGCGGAGTGGTGAATCAGACGGCTATCAACTGGATTAGAAACGGATACCTAAAGGCTTTTACCACTCCGGGGGGGCAATACCGGGTTTACGCGGAGGATCTGTCGGCGTTTCTGGCCAAGCGGGGAATGCGTAACTCCGTCGATGTCCTTCACGTTATAACCGGCGATTCGGCCAGGGAAGCGGTTTTGATCGTCGATCACGACTGGGACATGAACAACCGGATCAAGGCCTGGTTTCAAAAAAATTTTCCCGGCTACGAGGTGTTTCAAGCCCTCGACGGATTCGACGCGGGCCGCAGAATGGCGCTGTCCAAGCCCGGAATCGTATTTCTCAATGCCAATCTGCCGGGAACCGGGGGCTTTGAACTTGCCAAGAGGATCAGGGACGATCCCGGCCTGGGGAATCCCCTGATTATCGCCTTTGTTGAGGGGGACGCGAAAGAAACCGCTAAACAGGCCTCCGCCGGATGGGTGGATGCCTGCTTCCCCCGGCAGCCGGATTTGACGAAACTCCGGGAAACCATAGAGAATCTGGAGAAACGATCCCGCTTGGCCGTTACCGCCTGACGCCGCCGCGGGTTTATGGAAACGCCCGGCAGCCCTTGCGCTTCATGGTTGAACGCGGGGGTTTTTGCGTTACTTTGTGCCGCCAAAACCGCCTGATCGGCGGTTTTGGGGATTTTATGCGCGAAGCGGAACAAACCGCCGGGGGGAGAGAAGCCCTTGCCGCCCTGAGCGCCCTGGTGGAGGGGCGGGTACAGGGGGTGGCTTTCCGTTATTCCTGCTGTGCCGAAGCCCGCCGCCTTGGTTTATCGGGCTGGGTACGCAACACCCCGGAAGGGGGCGTGGAAGTCTGGGCGGAGGGAGAGCGGGAAAAACTCGAAAGCCTCCTCATCTGGCTCCGCCGCGGGCCGCCCGGCGCGAGGGTTGATCAGGTTAAAAGCAAGCGGGCCGCGGCGCTTGGCGTTTACCGGAATTTTTCTATCGAGCCGTAAGGGGAAACCCTTTGACGCGGAACTGCCGTATAGAGCCCGCCCCTGTCCGGAAGGTGCATTGAAGACAAGCCCCCAATACGGTAGACTCCAGACATGAAGGCCGCCCTTATCTTCGGTTCCAAGTCCGATTCCCCGATTATGAAGAAGGCCGCCGATGTGCTGAAGGAATTCGGCGTTTCCTATAGCGCCCATATCCTTTCCGCCCACCGGACGCCGGAACTGCTCTCCCAAACCATCGGCCGGCTTGAGGAGGAGGGGGTTGA
>JAIRRU010000202.1 GCA_031255815.1 Treponema sp.
CAGTTTTTGGAGCAAGCTTGGAGGAACAAACATGAAAGCAGTTATTATCAATTCCCTTATCACCGCCCGGACATTGCCGGAATCATAAGCCGCGGCAAGAAAGCAAAAATACTTGAGGCTTTCCCAAAACTTCAGCTTTTGGGGAATGCTTACTTTTAAGCGCTTTTTGTTCGGAAGCTGAAATTACCGAATAACTCTGCGAGGGTTTCAAGCAACTCTGTTTCTGCCGGGGCGGAAATTATCCTGTCTGAATGTGCCGGGCCAGTCTGAATTCGGGCCTGTAATCCCACGCTTGCGCGGTTCCGGTCTCGCGGCCGGAAAGCGCCGCGCTTACTGTTGCTGTTACAGCAGGGGAGGGAGACGGGCATGGTTTACCTGCAGGAGTAATTTTATATGTCTTTTTTACGGCCCCGGCTGAGAAAATTTTTTTCGTATTACGCGCCCTACAAAGGGCTTTTTGCCGCCGATATCGGCTGCGCGTTCATTGTTTCCGCGGTTTCCCTGATCTTCCCCCTCTGCGTCCGGTATATCACGGGGAACGCGGCGGCCTTTCAGAACAGCGCGGATAACCCTATCCTGTTTTTTGCCCTGCTTTTGACGGGGCTGATCCTGCTCCAGACCGCCTGCGCCTTGTTCTACGATCACATGGGCCATGTGATGGGCGCGCGGATAGAACGGGATATGCGGAACGAACTTTTCGCCCATTATCAAACCCTTCCCTTTGGTTTTTTCGACCGGGAAAAAACCGGCTCGATCATATCCCGGCTTACCGGAGATCTCCTTTCCCTGGCGGAGTTGTACCACCACGGGCCGGAAGATCTCGTTATTTACGCCTTAACCTTTACCGGGGCGCTGATCATTTTACTGCGCTTGAATCCGGGGCTAAGCCTGGCGATATGCATTTTCCTGCCCTTTATGTTTCTCTATTCCGTGTTTTACGGCAGAATACTTAACCGGGCTTACCGGGAAAACCGGGAAAAGACGGCGGAGATAAGTTCGCGGATTGACGACAGCATCGGGGGAATACGGACGGTAAAGGCCTTTGGAAACGAGGGGCCGGAAACGGAAAAATTCAGAAAGGCCAACGAAGAACTGTATCAAAGCCGGGCCGCCATCTATAAGTACGAAGCCCGGTACTTTACCGGCATGGTTGAATTTTTTTCCCGGTTCATTATGGCGGCGGTGCTGCTTGCCGGGGGAATTAAACTTTCGGGGGCAGAGCTGGATGTTCCCGATTTTATCACCTTTATTCTGTATGTGAGTTACCTTACCGCGCCGATTCCCCAGCTTGCCAGGGTAATGGCCATGTACCAGCAGGGCTTGAGCGGCTTTAACCGTTTTATGGATATTCTGGAACTGCCCGGCGAAGATTACGCTCCCAAAGGCCGGGCGGAACCGGCGGCCATTAGGGGTGAACTGGAATTTGTTCAGGTGTGTTTTAAATACGGTGAAGCGGGGGATTATATCCTGAAGGATGTTTCCTTTAAGATAGGGCCCGGCGATTTTGCCGCCCTGACCGGCCCTTCGGGAATCGGCAAAACCACCCTCTGTCCTTTGATACCCCGTTTTTACGAGCCCTCCGCCGGGGAGATTTTTCTTGACGGGAAAAACATCAGGGACATGGCCCTTCGGGATCTGCGGGCCCGTATCGGCATTGTCCAGCAGGATGTTTACGTGTTCGCGGGTACCATTAGTGAAAATATCGCCTACGGAAAAATCGGCGCGTCCCCGGAAGAAATCCTAAGGGCGGCGAAGAGGGCCAACGCCCATGACTTTATCACGGCCCTGCCGGAGGGCTACGAGACCAGGATCGGTTCCCGGGGCCTGACCCTTTCCGGCGGGCAAAAACAGCGGCTCTGTATTGCCCGGGTGTTTCTAAGGGACCCGCCGATCCTGATATTCGACGAGGCGACCAGCGCCCTGGATTATGAAAGCGAGCGGATTGTTCAGGAAGGGCTCGCCTCCTTGTCCCAAAACCGCACCGCTATTGTGATCGCCCACCGCCTGTCCACCATCGAAAAGGCCGGAAGGGTACTGGTTCTGGACGAGGGGGGCATAGGGGAACAGGGGGGGACATGAACAATCAGCAGGCTTGTTCGAGAACCCGGTTGTTTCTCTGCCGGCCTGCGGCTGGCTTGCAAGCCCGGCAGGCGAGAGGAGAAACTAGACTTGTTCAAGAACCCGGTTGGTTCTCGAACAAGTCCTGCAAACTGCGGAGCATTTTGCTGTTTTTAAGCGGTTGTTGTTTAAAAACTGAAGTTTTTAAACAACCCTACTGAAGTTTCTGAACAACACTATTGTTGTGCGTGCGGTAATTAGCGTCTGTCCGTAATGCGGGCCATTACGGACAGACTGCTGGAGATTTGCCTATTTGATGTACTTCTGGATGAGGCCCGCCAGATCCTTTGAGCCCAGGCGATCCAGTTCGTTCAGATAAGTATTCCAGGCCGCGTTGTTCCCGATATCGCGGGCGCCGGTTATGAATTCTACCGCGGCCTGTTCCACAAAGGTATCAAGGGCAGCCTTGATATCCGCAAACCGGGCGTTATCGTCGTCGTTCATCCGCAGCAGGGGAACCGGAGGAATGTAGTAATTGTCGTTGATCTTGTGGGGCACGAAGAGATCGTTGGTAGAGATAAAGAGGAACTCTTCGTTCCAGGAGGGATTTTTTACCATGCGATCGTGCAGGGCCGCGTCCCCGGTCAGGATGTACTGTTTGGCCAGATCGAAATCCGTGGCCTGCTCGGAAAGCCTGACGTCGGCGGTAAAAATGCCGGGACTGGTTTGGTTCCAGCCGCCGTTTACCTGCTGGGAGGCGAAGGAGGTAAGGTTCTTGTAGGCAGGTTTGCCGCCCATCAGGGAAACGGTTCCCGGATCGGGATCGTCCCAGTAGGAACCCTTAGGGCCGACGGCCTCTCTGGAAACTACGGGATCTATCAGGTAGTTATAGAGCGCAAGCGCCAATTCGGGGTATCTGCACTTGTCGGTAATTACCATTCCGGTTCCAAGACCCGCGTAGGGCCCCCGGTACGAGGCATGGCGCAGGCCTTCGGGGCCCGCCAGGGGCTTAAGAAAGAAATGGTTTACCACCCGGTCGCCGCCGGCGATACCAATGTTATCCGGGTTGGCGGCCATGATCACCCCTACCAGGGGAGCGGTATTTTCCACCAGGCTTTTAAGCTGATCCCGGGTCTGGGTAAAGGAAGCGGGCAGAATGAGCCCCTCCTTGTAGAGGCCGGCCAGGTATTGCAGGGCCCGGCGGTAATTAGGATCCTTGTACTGTTCGGTAACCTGCCGGCTGTCGTTCAGGCGTAATCCGAAATAGTCCTGGGTGTAAATGAAGGGCATATAGGCTTTGGCAATGATCGCCACCGCGTGCTTCAGGTAGTCTTTCTCCCAGGTAAGGGGAATCTCGTCGTTCTTGTCGCCGTTGCCGTTTACATCGTTGTCCCGGATCCAGCGGAGGTAGGCGGTAAGTTCCTCCAGGGTTTCCGGGGCCTTAAGTTTATTGTCCCGTACCCAGGGCTGAAAGTAGAGCGCGCGGCCCTGGCTGTAGTTACAGTGAAGGCATTCGTTTACGGAAGGCAGGCCGTAGAGTTTTCCGTCCGGCCCCCGGTTAATGTCCCATAAAGCGGGGTAACGGTCAAAGGCCGCCTTGATACTGGGATAGCTTAAGGGATCGTAACCGTCCAGGGGAAGCAGAATGCCCTGAGAGGCGTAGTAGGTGATATCCACCCCGCCGCCGATAAAAATGTCCGGGTAATCGCCGCTGCTGAGAAGCACATTCCTTTTTTGCGCCGCGTCCGCGCTGGTGGCGGCCACGAAATCGAGTTTGATTCCCGTTTCATCGACAACTTTCCTGGTAAAGATGTTGTCCCTGTAATCGAAACTGGTTACCCACTGACTCAGCCCCCCGGCAAATACCGTCAGGGTCGCGCTGCCGTTCGAAATGGGAAGCGATCCTTTGGGCAGGTTTACCAAGCCCCGGGTTTCCCCGGCCGTCTGATTTCTCCCGGCGGCAAAGGCCGCGGCAGATACCGTTAATGCCAGAAGCATTACCAAAATTTTCTTCATCTCCGTCCTCCAAAAAAATATTTTTAAGCGGTTGTTGTTTAAAAACTGAAGTTTTTAAACAACCCTATTCTTTCTTATTCCTTGAGGGAACCAATCATCATGCCCCTGATAAAGTAACGCTGGATGAAGGGGTAGAGGATCATCATGGGTAAAGCCCCCACTACCAGTACCGCGTAACGGACTTGCTGCATCAGGCTTTGCAGGTTCGCCAGGAGCCGGGGATCCATGCCCGCCATCATCTCCGGGGGCATCTGGGCCACAAAGAGGATGTCCCGCAGGATCATCTGGAAATTGAAAGTCGCCGGTTTGGTAAGGTACAGCATACCGTTGAAGTAGCCGTTCCAGATGCTTACCGAGTTGAAGAGGATCATCACCGCGATAACCGGGGCCGAGAGGGGCAGGGCTATCCAGAAAAAGAACCGCAGATCCCGGCATCCGTCGATATGGGCCGCGTCCAGCAGCCCCGGGGGCAAAGAATTCTGAAAGTAGGACTTGACAATGATCATGTTGTAACAGGAAAATCCCACCCCGATGATCAGCGCCCAGCGGCTGCCCACCAGGCCCAGCTTGCTCATCAGTATGTAACTGGGGATGAGCCCCCCGGAAAAAAACATGGTTATCACAAAAAAAACGGTAAAGAGTTTCCGGTCGGGCAGATCCCTGCGGGAAAGGGGGTAGGCGGCCAGGAGGATCAGCAGCACGCCCGCCGCCGTACCCCCCGCCACATAGAACAGGGAATTCAGAAAGCCTGTGCGAAGGAGGCCGTGATTGAACACCGCCTGGTAAGCCCCGAAGGAAGGCTCCACCGGCCAGAGGAACACCCGGCCCTGGATAATAGCTTCGGTGGCGCTGAAAGAACAGCTTACCGTATATACCAGGGGGTAGAGTACCGCCGCTAAGGCAAAAGCGAGCAGAGTATTGCAAACCAAATGAAAACTCCGATCCCCGGCCAGCCGCTTAAGATGAGGCCTTCTGTTGATCCCCGTCATGCTGTCCTCCTAAAACATACCTTCGCCGGAAAGCTTGTTGGCAATCCGGTTAACCGCCAGCGTCAGAATTACCCCCACCGCATTTTGAAACAGGCCGATGGCGGTACCGAAAGAATAGTCCGGGCGGGCGTTGCTCAGTCCTACTTTGTACACGTAGGTGGTGATGATCTCCGACGCGCCGATGTTAAGGGGGTTCTGCAGGAGATAGGTTTTCTCGAAGTTTCCCCCCAGGATGCTTCCCATGCTTAAAATAAGCATGATAATTACAATGGGCCTGATGGTGGCAAGATCGATGTGCCAGATCCTCTGCCAGAGATTCGCCCCGTCGATGATCGCCGCCTCATGGTAGGAGGGATCTACCGCGGCCAGGGAGGATATGTAGATTACCGCCCCGTAGCCCGTACTCTGCCAGATGCCGGACCAGACATACACGTGGGGAAACAGCGAGGCCGAGCCCAGAAAATTTACCTCCTCCAGCCCCAGGGAGGAGATGAAAATGTTGACAGCCCCGGTGCGGGCGCCAAGAATCTGGGTGATAAGCCCTACCACCAGGACGGAAGACAGGAAATGGGGCGCGAAAGTGACGGTCTGGGTGATCTTCCTGAAACGCCGGCGCAGGCTGTGGTTAATACAGATAGCCAGGATCAGGGGGAAGGGAAAACCGGCGGCGAGAGAGTAAACGCTCAGCGCCAAAGTGTTTCTCAGGATGATCGGAAAATTCGGCGACCTTAACAGCCGTTCAAAGTTGTAGAGGCCTACCCAGGGGCTCCTCCACACCCCCAGCCGGGGGGCGAAACGCTTGAAGGCCATAAGGACGCCGTACATCGGCACGTAGTTAAAGATAAGCACGTAAACCACGGGAACGAGCAGCAGGAGATACAGATCCCGGGCGTTCCACCGCCGGCGCCAGAATTCGGTTTTTCCAGCCGGCCTCTCTGCCTGATTTCTATTCGTAAGTTTCATACGCTTCCTAGAAATTTTTTTCCTGGATGCAGCTGTTCCGAAACCCGCCTGGTTTTGGAACAAGCCTGCAAAATGCTCCGCATTTTGCTATTTTTGAGCGGTTGTTGTTTAAAAACTGAAGTTTTTAAACAACTCTATTAATCAAGCAAGTATACAACGAAGCTGAACATGTTTAGTTGTTCGTATAAAATAACTGAAGCCTGTGCAGGAGTCAAGAAAATTTGAAAAAAAATAGGAAAATATGTTTTTTTCTTTACATCTGTGCTGAAGATAGTTTCAAGCGCAAGGAAGCGCGTGGGAAAGCCGGTTTACCGCCGCGCGTTTGTTAGCGCAATCTGAAACTTACCGGATAGCGGATGCGGGCAGAGACGTTCCGGCCGTTGGCCTGGGCGGGACTGCCGCGCAAACCCTCGAAGGCCCGCAGGGCGGCTTCGGCGAAGCCCCTGCCGGGGGGATCTTCCTTAAGCACGGTTATCCGCTGGACGGCCCCTTCCCGGTCAACGAAAAGTTCCAGGTAGACGGTTCCCTCTATCCCCGAACGCTGGGCAATGGGGGGATGTCTCATGGCCCTGCGGATTTCCGCTTCGTTAAACTGTGGGGGAACCTCGACCTGGTGGGGCTGCAGGTACACTTCTTCCGCCGGCGCCGGCCTTAGGCTTACTGTTTCCGCCGGGGGCGCCGCGCTTCCCGGGGGAACGATGACCTGTTCTTCGGGGATCTCCTCGGTTTCGATAAAAATTTCCGCGATGGATTCCACGG
>JAIRRU010000212.1 GCA_031255815.1 Treponema sp.
CTCCTGGAAAAATACGGGGACCAGGCGGTTCCGGATGAGCCTGATTTTACCGAGGGGGAAAAAACCGCCTTCGGCCGGATCATCCTCCCGGACGCATCCGGCGGCCTGGGCCCCATGTATGTGGCCCGGTTCAGGAAGAAAGACGGCTGATTTTTAATTGAAGAATTTACCGCAAAGGACGCAAAAGGGATACCCCGATGTGATGGTTCGCTTGTTTACAGCCTGCTAGAACTTCCAGCCCGCTCCCAGACCCGGCTTGATGTAAGCCGTGGGGGAATCCGTTGCGAAAAGATGGGTATACTCCATTCCGGCTTCAACATAAAAAGTTCCGGCCGCCGTTCCCCGGGAATTCCCGGGGGCGGGCAAAAACCAGCGAAGGGAAGCTCCGCCGCATACCGCCAGAATCCAGTTAAAGATTGAGGTGGCCTTGTCGGGGTTTGTTCCGGATAGCAGGTCTGTCCCGGCGCCCAAACGGACAACAAGGGCCGCCCTTTGCCCGAATATCCGCCGCTGGTATATTCCATTCAAATGAAGACCCCCCAGGTGGACCTCCACGGCGCCGATGGTCAGCATATTCCAGGAACCGGCCAGCTCCAGACCCAGGTCTCCCCAGGGCCGGCTGAGGGGCACAAGATCCGCTTTGAGGGAAGCCCCAACGGGAAAGAAGCCGCGATCAAAGGGGGTAAACAAGTATCCGTAGAGGGGAATCAGGGGAGTATATGCCGCGGAAATAGAGAAGCCCAGGGTAAAAGATCCGCGGGGAGCGCCGGAGTCCCCGGCATCGACAGCCGGGGCGTCGCCGGTATCGGCGGCGGGGGTGTCGGGAGCAGCGGTGACAGAGGAAGGAGGCGTCACGGTGATCTCAAGGGAATTTTCCAGCCCCCCGGGATTCCTGACATATACCCTATACCGGCCCGGCGCGGGCAGGTTTTCTTCAAAGATCAGCCGGATGCTTTCCCCCCGGGGAAAATAGTCGGGTCTGATCGGGTCCCCTTCGGTATCCAGGGGAAGAATATCCAGAGCCATCCCCTCCACAAGGTTCCGGCCATAGAGGATGATCTCCAGAGCTCCCTGGGGATACGCCTGGTCCGGGGGAAAATATTCCTGGGTCAAAGAATGTAATTCCGGCTGTAAGGCGGGAATCACGCTGAAAGGCATCCAGGCGGAAACACCGGCCGGGCGGTTTAAAAGATTAAAGACCCTTATCCTGTACCGGTATAAACCGGGAGGCAGAGAAAATTCGATAGAGTTTTCCGTCCGGAATTCCCGCAGGATTTCGGCGTATTCCCCGGAACTGTTCCTTTCCTCTACGGTGATTTCATACCGGTAGGTGTGGGCATCCCTTTCCCAGACAAGACGCTGGATAAACCGTTCCCCCTCTCCGGCCCGTTCGATATAAGAGGGATCTTCGCCTCCGGCTCCGCCGGGGGTCTCCTGCCCCTCAAGGGGGAGGGCCAAAAGAAAGGGTAAAAACAAAGCCAGGAAAACGCGCTTACCTGCCATAGAAGGTTCCTGGATTACCCGCCTGGGGCACGGAAGGCTGGGGAATATCCACGGCAAACCAGTTCGCCCCGGGGGGTCCCCTTCTCTCCGCGGCTTCGCTTGTTTCACGGCTCACTGCCACAACCTGCCAGACAAAACGGCCCACATCCAAAAGGCTCAGGTCTTCCAGAGTATAGGAAGTTTCCGGACCCTCAAAACCGATAACAGGCTGCCGCACTCCGGCATCGGATTCACGGAAGAGGGTAAAAATATAGAAGTCCGCCCCCTCCACCGGGTTCCAGCTAAAGACAATGGTCCGGGATCTTGACAGGATTTCGGGGTTAAGTACGTATCCGCTTTCCGGCTTCCGTCCCGACGCAACGACAAGCGGGGGCAGCCTCCGGCTTTCCGGCGCGGGCCGGACAGCGGGTGGTTCCGGGCGGGCGGCGGGTGGCGGCGCGGGCCGGACAGCGGGCGGTTCCGGGGGGGCGGCGGATGGCGGCGCGGGCCGGGTAGCGGGCGGTTCCGGGCGGGCGGCGGGAGGCTCCGAGCGGGCGGCGGGAGGCTCCGGGCGGGCAGCGGGAGGCGGCGCGGGCCGGGCGGCGGGCGGTTCCGGGCGGGCAGCGGGAGGCGGCGCTTCCGCCGGAACAGTGTCGGCGATTTCAGGGCTTTGAGACGGCAGGGAAGGATCGTCGCGGACAATGGTAAAGGGAACAACCGGGGAAGCGAGAACCGCTCCCTGGTGCAGGACGGAAAACACCGGCGTAACCCGCCAATACCAGCGCCCGGCGGCAAGATTGGAATAGACCAGGGAATTGTAACGGACTTCGGTCCGCAAAGCCGGATCGGCCATTTGGGGATTGTCCGCCGCTTCAAGGATGTAGTATAAAGCCTCTTCCGGCGCGTCCCACAGGAAGCGCAGTTCCGGGGGATCGCTTTGGTAGTGGTAGGCCGATTCCGGGGCCGGGGAAACCGGCACGGGCGGCGGGCTAAGAAAACGGGCCGCCGGCGGGGGTTCAAAGACGGAAAGCACGGTTTCCCCGGTTTCCATTCCACTGGTATCAAGGTTGAGGGCCGTTCCCGCGGTCAATTCCCGCTCTCCGGCGGGGCCGGTGAAGGAAGCCTCCCCCTTGATTACCTGAAGGCTGAATGTCCCTTCCTCCCCGGTTCCGGCGTCAAGGTTTACCACTGCGCCGGCGGCGGCCTTTATCTGGTTTCCGCCCATGAAAACGGTAAGACCTTCCCCGGTTTCGGCATGGATACTGATGTTTCCCCGGGCAAAATCAATCCCGAGAACTCCCTCGTCAACAAAAACGCGGATAAGGCTGTTTTCCGAAACGCCGATAAGGTCTCCTCCGGGGAAGGCGATGGCGGCATCAGAACGCTCCGAGGTGCGGATAAAGTCGCCGTTATAAACCGGCGATTCCTTCCGCAGCCGGTCCCAGAGACTCCGGTCCTGGAA
>JAIRRU010000253.1 GCA_031255815.1 Treponema sp.
TGGTAAAGCTGTTAAAATAATCGCTGTTATTTTTTTTGAACGCCACAGTGCCCTGCTTCATGTAATCCGACACGGGACCGAAGCTGTCGTTCAGGTAGGTGATGGTCACATTGAGGAGTTCGCTGCGGGAGACGATCTCGAATATAAGGGCCTTGAGCTTGCTGTTCGCGTAGTGGAAAAGCCGCTTGGTTCTGCAGGGGTCGCTCTCCCCGTCCTCCAGGGGATTCCCGAAAAACACCGCCGTAAGGGTCTGGTTGTGGTGGGTAAAGAGTTCCTCCCCGTAGGTATTAAAGCCGATAAAGCTGTTCCCGCTAAAGACCCGGTTGAATTCGTCGAGTTTCCGCAGTTCCTTGATCTCCAGGTACCTGAGCACGCAGTTAAAGAGGAGGCTCCCCTGGACACCGCCGGGTAAAAAGCGCCGCGCCTCCGCCAGGGCGCTTTGGGCGTTGCTTATCACGTCCCCCTGGCGCAGCAGGAATACCTTGGTTCCGGCCTCGATGTAACAGTAAAATTGCAATCCCTTGCCGTCAATGACGGCGTTGGGGCTGCGCACGTACACGCTGTTCCCTATCCTGACCCCCAGGGGATTCTTCGCGTAAACCCCCGCGTCGAGTTTATCCACCCCGGAAAGGCCCAGGGCCTGGGCGTAGTAAGAAGCGGCGTCCTGGCCGTCGATTTCCCATACCACCCGCTTCATGGTTTCGGCGCGGGTAACGGTAAAGCCCTTGTTGGTGGGCAGGTAATGCACGTAGTGGCTGAAGAAAAAGGGAACCTTCATTTTAAGGATCAGCACCGCCAGGCCGTCCGCGGAAATATTTTCGTCCAGGGCCACCAGGGTTTTGGCAAAGGCAAGCTGATCCGCCGCGGCGCCGCCGACAAAGGGTATATTGAGGGTCTTTTCCTGGGTAAATTCGTTCATGATGATCTCCCCCAGGCAGAGGCCGTCAAAAAAGATGAGCCCCAGGTATTCGCCGGGGCTGAAGGTCTGGCTCCCCGATTTGCGTTTCAGCTCGGCGATGGCGTTCCGGGCAGTCCGGGCCGGATCGGCCTTGGCCCCGGTCTGGAAGGAGCTTATAACTTCGGCGACCTCGCCGGAGGACAGGGACATAACGACGATCCCCGTTTCCAGGGCCTCCCTGGTGGACCAGCCGCCTATCATGGACGCGCCGATACATAGCGCCTGGGGGAAAGCCCTTTTCAGGGCCCGGTGGGGTTCGTTTTTCTCAAATTCCGGTGAAAAGAAATAGACGATCACCCTGCTGTCATGCTGGCCGATCTCTTCGGCAATACCTTCGATATCGAATGTTCTTCTCGACGCGACCTTAACCGCCATGGGGCCCTGCCTTGGTTCAAGAGAGATTTTAGCAACAATTGGCCGCCTTCAAAAACACGGGCTCTGAAACCGGACTATTGAAACCGGACTGTTGAACAAGTCTGTTATTCTCTCATACATTCCGATGCATTGCAATAGGGCAGCAGGGCCGGGATGAACGCCTATGGCTGAAGGCCCCCCTGTTTTGCCCGCGCCGCCCGCGCCTTCGCGGTTTCCATCCCGGCGCGTTTATCCCGGGCCGGGGCTCCCGCGTCCGCCTTCCGGATCAGCCTGCCAGCAGCGGGGACAGGGGATCGTGGTTTTGCGCGTTTTTTACTACGGCAGCATCGCTGTGGTTCGCGTAGCAGTAACGGCAGCCGTGGGGGCAGGTATTGTAGGCCCCGATATCCGCACTCGAAACGCAGCCGCAGGCAGGCCGCTGGGATCGGTCTTTTTTTACATCCAGGGGCCGGCCGCTTATCCTTTCGATAAGTTTATCGTCTATACATTTTGCCCGGCCTATCCCCCAGGGGGAAAGGTCAATGTCTTCCGCGCAGGCGCTCACGCTTAAACCGTTCTCCCCGGCAATCCGGGACAGTTCCCCGGCGATTCCGGCCTTCTCCTCCCGGCTCATCTCCCTGATCTTAAGCCCTTCCGTATTCCGGGCCGTTTTCGCGTAGAAATCAATAAAACTAAGGGTTACCCTTTCGGCCCGGCCCTTCAGCGCCCGGGCCGTCTCCCCGAATTTCTCAATATGCCAGGGGAGCGTGTAGCTTTCGTTTATCAGAATAGGATCGTAGCGCCAGATAAGGCGGCGGGGCCCCAGTTTTTCCGACAGGGCCTTGAAGGTATCGATAACGCCCTCCTTCCGCGGCAGGCCCGGTTCCACATCCTCCCCGTAGGCGTTAAGGGTAAACTGAAAGTAGTAATGGTAATCCTCCAGCTTGCCCAGGGCGGGAAGCATGGGGCCGGGGTTTTTTGTCCAGAAGACGATGCAGTCGATCCCGCCGGGATCCAGGGCTACCCGGCGTATCTGGAGCGGGTTCACCGGATTGCGTACCAGGGCAAAACCTTCCCGCAGGCGCTCAAAAAACCATTCCGAGTAGAAGGCCGGTATATCGGTCCGTCTTGACGCGCTGACTATCACCGCTTCATAAAACTTGTTCAAGAACCCGGAGGTTTTTAAACAAGCCCCCCTACTTTATTTTTTCCGCGAGAACCCGCATAAGAGCGGGAAAGTCAACCGGTTTTGACAGATGGCTGTCCATGCCGGCCTTAATGGCCTCTTTAACGTCCTCCTTGTAGGCGTTGGCGGAAAGGGCCACAATCGGAACAGTCGCCGCGTCGGGGCGATCCAGTTTCCGTATGCCCCGCGCCGCCTCGTAGCCGTTCATGTTGGGCATCAGAAGATCCATAAAAATAAAACTGTAGTAGCCTACCGGGGAGGACTTGAATTTCTCCACCGCCTCAAGGCCGTCCGCCGCCTCGTCAACTTCCGCCCTGGTTTCCGCAAGCAGCTCGTTCAGCACCATGCGGTTAATTTCGATATCTTCCACGGAGAGGATGCGCTTGCCCGAAAGATCGAGAACCTCCGTTTCCCCGGTTTTCCGCGGCGGCGCCTTTTCAAAACCAAGGCGGAAACTGAAAACAGATCCCCTGCCGGGCCCGCTCTCCACGCGGATCGGGCCGCCCCCCATCATGCTTACCAGCCTCTGGCTGATGGCAAGCCCGAGCCCGGTTCCCTGGTGCTTCATGCTGTTGCTGTTCCCCTGCTCAAAGGGGGTAAAAAGCCTGGCCTGCTGTTCGGCGCTTATGCCGATGCCCGTATCGCTTACCGTAAAGGAAATGTCCGCGCGGGCCTCGCTCTCCGCCTCAACCTTTACCGTAAAATCGATCTTCCCGTCTTCCCTGGTGAATTTTACGGCGTTGCCCAGAATATTGAGCAGCACCTGCTTGAGCCGCAGCTTGTCCCCGATAAGCGCGAGCTCCTCAAGCGAAGCGGTATTCGTGCTAAAGAAAAGCCCCGCGGCCTTGCAGCGTTCCCGGATAATATCGGCAACATTGGCCAGCGCGCTGTTTAAAACAAAGCGATCGTTTTCTATCTTGAAGTTTCCCGATTCAATGTTCGACATATCCAGGATGTCGTTCAGCATCCCCAGCAGGTGATCGGAGGAAGCGGAGATCCGATCCAGCGAGGCGGCGGTTTTTTCCTTCGTTTCCGCGTTCTTCGCCGCCCTGGTCATGCCGATTATCGCGTTAAGCGGGGTGCGGATCTCGTGGCTCATGCCCGCCAGGAAACGGCTCTTGGCGGCGGAAGCGGCCTCGGCGGCCAGGGTTTTTTCTTCCAGTTCCCTGGTGCGCTTCCTCACCGTTTCCTCCAGACTGGCGTTTATCTCCTCAAGCTCGACGCCTTTTATGAAGTTTGAAACGTAAAGCCGGTAGATAAAGACGGAAATAAGAACGGTAAGGCCGTTGACGATGAAAAAATAGGCCCGCATATCGCTTTCGAAGAATTTGGCCCAGGCCGAACGGCCCGCCGCGTCCGTAATGCCCCGGGTGCCCAGCATTACCGCCACGGTATACAAAAAGGAACCCGCTATGGTAAGGGTGCTCTGCAGGGGCTTTAGTATGGGAATCATGCCGAAGAGCAGTACCAGGATAAGCTGGCCGTTTATCCCCTGGTGGGTAAGGATGTTGAAGGTGCAGAAAGCCGTTTGGATGATCCCGTACAGGTAGAGGAGGCTGTGCACCAGGAACGAGCGGAGCCCCCGGCTTTTTATCCTGCCCTGTTTCGCCAGGCTGAGCAGCACCCAGTAAACTATCCCCAAAATCAGGGTGACCAGGGAGAGGACGATATAGAGGGAGAGGGGGAGCCTCATTCCCTCCCCCATGCCCTGGGGGAAAAAGATGTTGGCCGCCTGCAAGACCAGCTGCAGTACAACGATGTAGATGGCAAAGCCCTGCATACGGACAATGTTCGTCTCAAGGCGCTCTTCCTCAAAGCGGGCGCGGTATTTGTCCGGAATGCCCTGGATTTTTTTTGCCGGCATTTTTTTTACGCTGTCTCTCATAATTCTCGCTTTTTTGTTAAAATATACAAAATATTAGCACAAAATGTAAAAGATAGAAAGCGGAAGCCTCCCGGCGTCTTGCGGCCAATGGGCGCAAAGAGTATAGTGATTGAATGAACAAGAATATGTTTTGGGGCGGTTTTAGCGTATTCCTAGCCGCGGCGCTCAGTCTTCTTTCTTTCGTGTCCTGCAAGGGCGCTTCTTCCGGTGAAAACGAAGACGCTTCCGCCCGGGACGTCAGTTACGCCCTGGGCATGGAATTCGGCCGGGATCTGCGGCAGGCGGGCTTTGAGATCAACTACGATGAGTTCATGCAAGGCTTTAAAGATACTTTTGAAGGCCGGAACACCCGTCTAAACAGCGAGGAAGCGGCCATGAAGATCCAATCAGCCTATCTTTCGGCCATGGAGAAACAGTCCGGGGATTTAAGGCAGGCGGAAATTGATTTTTTAGAGGAGAATTCCCGAAAAGAAGGGATCGTAACCACCGAAAGCGGCCTCCAGTACGAGGTAATTACCGAAGGCTCCGGGCCGCGCCCCGGGGCCGCCGATACGGTACGGGTTAACTACGAGGGGACTTTTATCGACGGCCAGATATTCGACAGCTCTTACGAGCGGGGCGAGCCCGTCGAATTCCCCCTGAACGGGGTTATTCCCGGCTGGAGCGAGGGCCTTCAGTTGATGAGCGAAGGCTCGAATTACCGGCTCTATATCCCCTCCAGCCTTGCCTACGGCTCTCAGGGCGCTTCCGGGGTTATCCCGCCCTACTCGGCGCTTATCTTTACCGTGGAGCTCATCTCGATTCTCCCTTAATTCTAAAGGAGGCTGCCCCCGAAGCCGCAGTTCTGGAACAGCCCCAGATTTAAAAAACGCGTTTGCCTACGCAAATGCAGGGCCTGCCCGCAAGGCAAGCGGCTTCGCGGGCAGGCGCTGGACAGACAAGCTTATTTCAAAATCCGGTATTTTGGAATGATTTAAACAATGGAGGCGGTTTCAATCCCGACCGGCTTTTAAACCGTCTGAAAATTAAAAAAGGTTACCCATGAAAAAAAGAACAATTGCTATTTTTTGTTTTGCGATTCTCGCGGTTTCCCTTTACGCAAAGGGAAAAAAAGAAAGCCCGGCGGAGATCACCGGCACGGCGGACACCAGTTACGCTTTCGGCATGGTGCTGGGCCGGGATCTGAAACAGCTCAGCATGGAATTTAACTATCCGGCCTTTATCGAAGGGTTCCGCAGCGCCCTTGAAGGCGCCGAACCGCGCTACAGTTTTGACGAGGCCCTTGAAAAGATACGGACCGCCTTTACGGAAGCCGCAGTCCGGCAGGCCGCGGAAAACAGGGAGCAGGAAGCCCTGTTTTTAAAGGAAAACGGGAAACGGGAGGGGGTCGCGACCACCGAAAGCGGCCTCCAGTACGAAATCTTGAAAGGCGGAGAGGGGAAAAAACCCGGCCCCCATGCCCTGGTATGGGCGAACTACGAGGGGAAGCTGAGCAACGGCACGGTTTTTGACAGCACCTGGGCCCGGGGGGAACCGGCCAGAATCCCCCTGAGCCGGGTGATTCCCGGCTGGTCGGAAGGCATCCAGCTGATGAGCGTGGGGAATACCTACGTGTTTTTCATTCCTTCCGCCCTAGCCTACGGGGAACAGGGGGCCGGGCAGCTTATCCCCCCCAATTCTCTCCTTATATTCCAGGTGGAGCTTATTGAAATACTGGACGAGGGGGAGGGTTAAGCCGGGCCAGGCGCCCGCTGATAATTGACGCCAGGGAATTTTCGTCAGTCCGGACGATACGCCGCTCCCTTTCAAAACTTTCCGGAGAGTCGGAAGCGTGAGCGGTATTGATCATCACGTTACTGCCGAATTCCCGGCGCACCGTCCCGCCCGGGGCCTTGAGGGGATCGGTGGGGCCCAGCACGTCCCGGATTTTCTTTACCGCGTTTTCCCCCTCGTAGACCAGGATCATGCTTTTAACCGTGCCGGGCTTGCCCCGGTCTTCCGGGGGGCAGCGGTCGGGCCGTTTGCCGGACATAAAATCGATGATCCGGAAAAACTGATCCCGGGCGTAGTCCGCCCCGAAACAGTCCGTAAGGCTCTGCCTGGTTCCGCCGCTCAGGGCGATGCCGAATTCCTTTTCCAGAATATTCCGGGCCTTTTCCCCGAATACGGGGGCCAGTTTTTCTTTTAGCACGGCCTCCACGGGGCCGTAGAATTCCAGCGCCTCGGCCAGGGAAAAGCGGTGCACCTTGATGCCCACTATCCTCAGCCCGGTACGGGAAAACATGTCGATGATCGTTCCGGGCCTCGAGGAGGCGTACTGCCAGTTGTCCGGCTTGATGATCACCAGGGTCTGTTCAATTTTGGAAGGATCCGGATACGCCATGTTTTTGATGATGTTTTCCTCGCCCTGCAAAAAGCCCGCGAAAAGGGCCAGATCCCGATCCGCCCACTTCTGGTAACGGGGAGTTATGACCGCCGGTTCAAAGTAGGTTACCTTGGCGGGATCTTCTTCGGATACGATAAGATCCGCGTAGGTATCCCGGATGCTCTCCCCGGTTACCGCCTCTATCTCCCGGTGTTCCGGGTACAGGTGGCCGCAGATGGCGGAGAGTTTTTCGCAGGGCTCTTCCCCCCGGAAGAGGAGCAGGAGGCTGCGGTGCCTCCTTCCCCCCGAGGGCGAAAGGTTCCGCTCCGCGTAATCGGCCAAAAGGGTTACGCTGTTGGTTAGATTTTCTTCCCGCAGGGCCCCGGCGTAGGCTTGCACAAAGCCCTCGTCCGGGGCGATCATCTGGGCCCCCGCCAGTTCCAAGTCCAGCCGGGAAAGCAGCCGGGCAAGAACGCCGCCGGTACGGCTTTTCGCCACCGTGTAGGGAGTTACCAGCACATAGGAAAGGGCGCCGTTTTCTTCAGGATCGGTATGATTCATGTTTACCTTCGTGTATCGGAGCAGTATAATCCGGAAAAGCGAAAAAGAAAAGCGAAGCGGGTTTATTTGGAACAAATTTTTTCGGAAACCGGGAGCGGGTATGGACACGTCGAATCATTCCGAATTCATCCCCCTTACAAAAGTAAGGGTTAAAGATCCTTTCTGGACTCCCTTTATGGAACGGATCAGAACCAGGGTTATTCCTTACCAGTGGGAGGCCCTTAACGACCGGGTTCCCGGCGCGGAGCCGAGCTACTGTATGCGGAATTTCAAACTGGCCGCGCAGCTTAGCCGGCCCGGCTTGGATTACGGCGCGGACAGCGGGGCGGGCCACGGCGGCAACGTGTTTCAGGATAGCGATTTTGCCAAGTGGATAGAGGCCGCCGCCTGCACCCTGGCCTGGCATCCCGATCCGGAACTGGAGGAGACCCTGGACGGCGCTATTGACATTATCTGTAAGGCCCAGCAAGCCGACGGCTACCTGAACACCTACTACATCATTAACGGGCTTGACAAACGTTTTACCAATCTGCGGAACAACCACGAGCTCTACTGTTTCGGTCATTTTCTGGAGGCGGCCGCCGCCTATTACGAGGTTACGGGAAAACGGAAACTGCTGGACGCCCTTATCCGCTACGCTGACTGCATCGACCGCCATATCGGCCCCGAAGAGGGCAAGCTTCACGGCTACCCGGGGCACGAGGTTGCGGAGATGGCCCTGGTAAAGCTCTACGCTATTACCAAGGATGAAAAACATCTGAGGCTGGCCAGGTATTTTATTGACGAACGGGGAAGGCAGCCCCTCTTCTTTGAAGAAGAAACCCTGCGTAACGGCAGCGATTTCTATTGGAAGGATAGTTACTATCGCTACCAATACTACCAGGCCGGCAAACCCGTCCGC
>JAIRRU010000278.1 GCA_031255815.1 Treponema sp.
AATCAACAACCTCGCCCTGAAGGGCGAGGTATGTTGTTCTCCCGTGGTGGTTAGACTCAGGGTTTAATACCTTAAGAACGCCCTAAAGGGCGGGGTATTAAACCCTTCGCTACGAATAACCCGGTTGGTTCTTGAACAAGTCCTGCAAAATGCTCTGCATTTTGCTGTTTTTAAACAACTCTATCGGACAGAGGCTGTTTCAAAACCCAGGTTTTGAAACAGCCTTTTTTTCAGGCGCGCGAAGGGCGGGCAGGGAGCGCTTTTTTCTTTTATCCTGTTTTTAGGGTAAGAAGCTGTTCCAAAAACTGAAGTTTTGGAACAGCCTCTAGTGTAAGCGAAGTGTCCGGCTCGTGTCTGTCCGGGCGCTTCGCGGCCGCCCGTAGTTTGTTTCAAAATCGGCCGGGTTTTGGGACAAGCTCAAATGTTAAAGCGCCGGCCCTGCTTCAGCTAACTTTAACTGAGTTTAAAACCGTGCTATAATCCGTTTATGGGCGGGACAAATCGCCGAAAAAGAGCGGCTCTTGGGAAACGCCCAAGGCTCCGCGGTTTTTTGGGGCTCTTTTTTATATCCCTCAGCGGGGCGGGCGCGGCGGATATCCGGACGGCGCCTATGGATATCAACGTAATCCTCGACGGTTCCCGGGAGATGCGGCCCTTTATGGACGAGGCGGCGGCCTGGCTCTGCGATTATCTTGTCGAGGGGGTTCTTATCGAGGGGGATCGGCTCAGCGTCCGGGTCGCCGGGGAAAAAGTCCAAACGCTTTACTCCGGTTTTCCGGGCGGAAGGGACTGGAAGGAGCCGCTCAAAACGATTTTCCGTTCCTTTATCCCGGCCGGCGGGCGCGCTGATTTTGCCGGGGCCCTGGAGGAAGCCGCCCGATCCCCCGGCGGAAGGGGAAGCATAGCGGCCTATACCATCCTGGTATGCGGGCCGGGGGGGCTCGCTTCCCTCGAAACAGAGGGGGCCGCCTATCTGCGCTATTCCCGGAACCGGGACTTTTCCGGGTGGCGGCTTGTAACCGTCGCCCTGGACGCGGGCCCCGCGGTTCGGGAGGCGCTTCAGTCCTACCTGAGCGGCGGCTGAAGGCGGAAAGCGGGATGATCCGGTACCTTGTTTAGGCTATTTGTGCGGTTCGCGCCCTTCGCGGCTGAATTTCCCGGTAGGCCGGTAAGCTGGCGCTTCGATTGGGCTAAAAGTACGGGTAAAGGGATAGCCACGAACCACACAAACACCACGAACTTTTACTCCGATAGCCCTGGCTTTTTGCCTGGCTCTAGCCTGGCTTTGCCAAGATTTCCGGTGTCCGGGGAAGTTTTGGGCTAAGGTTCGTGTGGTTCGTGGCAAAATTTTCCGGCAGCCCGGTAGGCCGGCGGGTTTATCGGACATTTTAGTGTAAGCAGGATACTAGCCATGGCAAAGAATTTTTTTAAGGCAAGCGGAATCGCGGTTCTTACGGCCCTTGCTTTGGGCGCGGGCCTGTTCATTACCCAGCCCCGGGAAAGGTTTTTTCCCGGTAAAAGCCGGGAATGGCAGCCTTCCCGGCTTGTTGTTCCCCAGGGCCTTGAGGGGGAAAGCCCGGAAACGGGGCTTTCCGCCGAACAAATGGCCTTTGAGGACAGCCTTAACCCCAGGGCGGCCCTGGCGGAGGGGGAAATCATGGTCTCGGTGCTGAACCGGGACTTTGACGGGGACGGGGTGGAAGAACAGTTTATCGCCTACCGGAACCTCCTGGAAAACGAGAGCCCCGTGTACCTTGCCTATACGGATTACGATGAGGGCGCGGGTATCTACAAACGGATCTGGAACGCCCCCACGGCGGCTTCCAGGCCCGGCACGGTGTCCCTCTACGCCCAGGATCTTGTGGGAGACCGGAGCCTCTGCGTCCTTTTAACCGGGATAAACAGCGAGGGGGAGTATAGCCTGACGGCCTTCCGGGCCGCCCCGCCGGAGGAAGGCGCCGGGCTGGTTTTTAACAAAATAGCGGAACTGTCGATAGAGGGCGCCATTTCGGTTCAGGAATCGGAACGCTCCCTGGCCTACCAGCAGGGGCTTACCGGGGGCCAGAGCTTCCCCATTATCACCTACGGGCACGACCGGGAATCGGAAAACATTCTGGATCAAATCGAGACAAGCTACACCTACAACCCGGACAGAGACCGTTACGAGCAGAGCAAGGTAACCCGTATACCGGGCTCCCAGATTGAACAGAACAGGCTGCGGGAACTCCTCAGCGGGAAGGCGGGGGTCTTTGAGGAATTTATCAACGATCTCTGGTACTACGTGAGCCCCCAGGGCACCCTGGACAGCCGCCAGTATATCTACTTCGATCCCTCCAAGCGGGAGATTATTTTTTTCGAGGACGAGTCCCAGCAGGTCTTTAGCTGGCAGAATTCGACTTCCACCCGCTACGGCCTCTACATTACCAGCCGGAACATCTCGATAAGCACCCTCAGACGGATCATGGACATTGAACTTGAGTCCCTGGACAGCATCCGGATAAGGGTGTTCGAGGATATCAGGCTCAATATCCGGGCAACTAACTCCTGGGACGGTTCCTACCGCCGGGCGAGGACGGTGGAAAAAGGCGCGGCCGGGGACGCGGCCCCGGTAAAGCCCTACATTGACGGGGTCTACGACGGCGCCATAGGAAGGATACATTTCTCCGAAGACGGCGGCTATGAACTCAGCTCCGGCGGGACGGTGAAAAAAGGCCGCTACGCTTTCTTCGCCCTGGACGGCAGGGAAGTGCTGGAACTGCGGGCCGAAACCCGGAACGCCGGCGGGGAGGAACCTTCCCGGGAAACCTACCTGGTGGAACGGGCCGGCGGCGAAGACGGGGCCGGGGAAAGCCTCAGCCTCTCCCGGATACGCATCGGTTCCATGGGCGTCCGGGATCTCCGCGAAGCGGTAATAAACCTGAGGCCGGCCCGGTAAAGCCGGGAGGAAATTCCCGCGGCGGCGGGGGGAAGCGCCAAAACTTCAGCAAAACTACAGATTCCCGTGGTATCCTGGGAGCCTGCCGTATAGGCGGGGAGGCGCGGAATGGACATCAAAATTCTCGTGGTGGAAGACGACGAGCATATCGGGAAGGCGGTAAGGGCTTTCCTGCAGGACGCGGGCTACCAGGTTGAATTATGCGCCGACGGAAACGCGGCCCACGAAAGGATCTACGGGAACCGCTACCAGCTTATCATCCTGGATATTATGCTGCCGGGCATGGACGGCCAGGAACTGCTCAGGGAACTGCGGAAGCTGACCGACGTGCCCGTACTGATGATGACCGCCCTTTCCGGGGACGTTCACGAGGTGAACGCCTTTGACAACCTGGCGGACGATTACATCACCAAACCTTTTTCCATGCTCGTCCTCCTCAAGCGGGCGGAAGCCCTGCTGCGCCGGGCCGGGATCCTGCAGAACGAGCTGCGGATCGGCCCCCTCGCCCTGTATCCGGGTTTGTACAAAGCCTGCTGGGGGGAACAGGAGCTGCCCCTCACCCTCCGGGAATTTGAAATCCTCCTGCTGCTGGCAAGGAACGAAAACGCCGTAGTCCCCCACGACAGGATTTTGACCAAGATTTGGGGCTACGATTACTACGGGAACGAGGGGACGGTGCATACCCACATCAAGAATCTCCGGGGGAAACTTCCGGTGAATATCATTAAAACGGTTCGGGGGGTGGGTTACCTGCTGGAGGGGGAACGCTCATGAAAAACGGGGCCGCAAAGAAGCGCGGCATTTTTATCAAGGTTTTTACCTACACCCTGCTCTTTGTCTTTCTGATGATCGCCGTAGCCGCAGTTTTTTTCGCGGGGCAGTTCCTGTCCTTTTACCGGCGCAGCCAAATCGATCAGCTTTCCCGGGCCCTGCAGCCGATTCTGGACAGAACCGAAGGGCAGGCGCCCGAACAGATCATCGGCATCGCCCGGCAGTTTCACGAAAGGAATCAGAGTTTTTCCTTTCTCATTGAAGACGCGGATCGCAATGTTTTATATTCAACCTTTTCCGCCCCCTTTCCGCCGCCTCCTTTAGTTTCTCCGGACTCCCGCCTTGCCCCCTCTCCTCCGCCGGAAAACGGAATTCTGGATGCCCTCGGGCGGAACTACCAGATTGTATTCAGGATAAACCGGGCAGGCGAGCAGTACACCCTGCGGGCGTCCACCGGGCCCTTCTTCGTGTCAAGAACAGTCCGGATGCTCGTCCGAAGAATCCTGGCGGCCCTGGCCCTCATGCTGGTTCTCTGCGCCCTGGGAGCGGCCTTTTTCGCCCGGATGATAACCCGGCCCATCATGCGCCTGGCGGCGGATACCAAACGCATGTCCGCCCTGGAGGAGATTCCCGCGCCCGCCGTCCGGAACGACGAGATCGGGCAGCTCGCCCGGGACATCTACGCCATGTACGGCGCCCTGAAACGTACCATCGCCGATTTGGAACAGGAGGTTGAACAGGAGCGGGCCATGGAGGACAGCCAGCGGGCCTTTTTTTCCGCGGCCTCCCACGAGCTTAAAACCCCCATTGCCGCGGCCGGCGCCATGGTAGAAGGGATGCTGGCGAATATCGGGGAGTACCGGGATCACCGGAAGTACCTGCGGGAATGTCTGCGAACCCTGAACGCCCAGAACCGGCTGGTCTCGGAAATACTGGAGATCGTCAACCTCTCGGAGGGCCGGAGGGAAGTTTCTTTCCAGGCCGTCGATCTGGCGGAACTGCTGGCCTCCCTGATTGACGAATACGGGCCCATCGCCGAACAGCGGGGCCAGCGGATTCTGAACCGGGCGGGAAAAACCCGTGTCCGGGCGGATCGCAAACTTCTGGGGCAGGCCCTTTCCAATGTGCTGGGCAACGCCCTGCAGAACAGCCCCGAGGGGGAATCCGTTCAGATCTGGGACGAAGCGGGCCCGGATTCGCCGGGAACCATCCGGCTTAACATTTTTAACCCGAAAGCCCGGATCGAAGAAGAAAGCCCGAGCCGTCTTTTTGAACCCTTCTACCGCCGGGATCGGGCCCGGAACAGAGAGGCCGGACGGAGCGGCCTGGGGCTTGCCATCGTAAAGCGGGCCCTGGAAGGAATGGCCGTTCCCTTCGCCCTGCAAAACCGCGACGGCGGAGTGCTTTTTTGGATGGATCTGCCGGAAGCAGGCGGATAAGTTATAATAGAGTTGTTTAAAAACCTCAGTTTTTAAACAACTTCCGCTAAAAAGCAGCAAAATGCGGAGCATTTTGCAAGGACTTGTTCGATAACCAACCGGGTTATTTAACAAGTCCAATATTACCTCCTCAGTGTTGACGGCAAAATGGATGGACGATCTGAAAACAAAGCATCCTGACGGCGGTTTTGTTTTTATCAAAAGACATATCTGTATTGAGGATCGTTGACAGGCTCCCAGCCATCGGCGGGTTACGGCAGTACAGCAGGAAATTGAGGGAAAAAACCGCCCAAATACAGGAAAACTCCAGATATCTTTGCCAGGCTGTACTCCTATTTTAGACGGATCTGTTGGAAACCGGGTTTTCGGGGAGCTTGTTTAGGCAAAAAGTATGGATAAAAGGATAGCCGCGAACCACGCTAACCGCACGAACTTTTACATCGAAAACCTCGATACTTCATCTAAAGCGCCTTGAGTTCGAGCGGTTTTTGAGTCGCTTTAGTGCGGTTCGTGCCCTTTGCGGTTCAATTTTTTGGCGGCCCGGTAAATCCGGCGGGTTTATCAGGCATTTTGGTTTAAACAAGGTACTGGGAAAGCGGGTTTCCCAAGGGATCTGTTACATTTTCGGAGGTATGTCCATGCGGAAAAAAACATTGCTGGTTTTTCTTTTTAGCGCCGCGCTGACCCTGAGCGCCGTTGCGGGAGGGAACAGGGCGGCCGGCCCTTCTTCCGGCAACCCCCTTGAGGGGAGCCTGGCGGAAAGCCTGGGCGGGAAGATAAGCGTCTCCTGTTACGACTCCCTGGGCTATCGCAGTTTCCTTGAAGAGGCGGCAAAACTCTTT
>JAIRRU010000317.1 GCA_031255815.1 Treponema sp.
CCTACAACAAGATCAGAAAGAATTTTCACAATATGTTCCGCCGGCTTTTCGGCGGCGGCAAGGGCGAACTCCGGCTTCAGGATCCGAATCATATTCTGGAAACCGGGATCGAAATTTACGCCCAGCCGCCGGGAAAGAAGCTTGAAAACATCACCCTCCTTTCGGGAGGTGAAAAATCCATGACCGCCGTGGCCCTGCTCTTTGCCACCTACATGGTAAAACCCTCCCCCTTCTGCCTTCTTGACGAGATTGACGCCGCCCTGGACGAAGCGAATGTGGGGCGTTTTGTGCAGGTTCTGCGGGAATTCGGCTCCATGAGCCAGTTTATCGTCATCACCCACAACAAAAAAACCGCTGCCGGGGCAAGCACCCTTTTAGGGGTAACCATGGGGGAATCGGGAATATCCAGGATGATCTCCACCCGCCTGGGGCACGAAGACGAGTTTCGCGCCCCGGAACCCCCCCAGCAGGAATTTTGGGAGGACGAGGAGGTGGAACCCGAGGAAGGCCGGGAGCTTCCCGCCGGGGTGGACGACCCCTCTCTGGTAAGCGAGGCGGAACTGAGGCCCATCCGAGCGGGCCGCGCCGGAACCGGGCTTCCCGCTTCCGCCATGCCGGAAACAAAAACGGAAACCACCGGCCTGAGCGGATCGGAATAAGAGGGGCCCTGAAAAAAAGCCCCGCAATACCTGAATCAAAGAGGAGGGATCATGTCTACGGCAGGTCTTGAAGTTTACCGTCATAACGAGAGCGGTTTTAAAGCCCTCGTCAGCTTTGGAAAGTGGCGGGTCGCCCTAAGCAACGGCCCGGCAGACTGCCAACGGAGAAGCATTACCCGGCTTTCCGCCCACTGCGAGACCGACGAGGTCTTCGTGCTGGTCAAGGGAAGCGGGGCCCTGATACTCGGCGGCAACGGGGACGCCCCTTCGGAGCCGGAGATCGTCTGGATGCAGCCCGGACTCCTCTACAACGTAACCAAAGGAACCTGGCACGCCAACGCCTTCATGCCCGGCGCCCAGGTGGTAATCGTGGAAAACGAAGACACATCCGCCGCCAACTCAAAAAACGGGGAGCTGGAAAGCCCGCTGGTCATCTGAGCCCCTCCTCCCCTCAGCTTCCTGCTTCGGGGCTCCGGGCCGCGGTTCAGCCCTTGCAGGGCCATCCATGGCCCTTTTTCCTCCCCCTGGTCGGCGGGCTGAACCGAAGTTCGAGCCTTCCTCGTAAAAAATAAGCCCCGCCAGCGGCGGGGCTTTTCATTGCCCAGAAGAAGACTCGAACTTCCATGCTTTAGGGGCACTGGTACCTGAAACCAGCGTGTCTACCAATTCCACCATCTGGGCGCGTTAAATCATGATAAAACATGAGGCCGCCCCTCGTCAACCGCCCGAATTGCGCCGCCGCCTTCAAAAAGGGGCTTTAGGAGACAGCCGTGTCCAGAGCCGCCTCTATCATCCGGGTAAAGGCGGTTTCCCGTTCCTCCGCGCTGGTCGCCTCAAGAGTAACCAGGCTGTCCGAGATAGTCAGCAGGCAGAGAGCTTCCCTTCCGTACTTCGCGGCCAAAGTGTAGAGCTCCGCGCATTCCATATCCATGGCAAGACAGCCGAAACGGGCCCAAAGCTTCCACTCCTCCGGATCTTCCGGGTAAATCATATCCGTCGAGACCACGGTTCCCACATGAGGCCGCCAGCCCCTGACACAGGCCGCCTCGTAGGCGCTCTTGAGCAGGCCGAAGTGGGCGGTAGGGGCAAAATTCCGGCCCCTGAAGCGGATATTGTTGACCCCCGAATCGGTACAGGCGGACATGGCGATGATCAGATCCCGAAGTTTCACCTTTTCCTGTATGGATCCCGCCGTACCGATACGGATCGCCCGCTTTACCCCGTAATCGCGGAAAAGCTCGCTCGCGTAAATAGAAATAGAAGGTATCCCCATACCGGTTCCCTGGACGGATACCCGTTTGCCTTTATAAAGCCCCGTATAACCCAGGATATTTCTTACGGCGGTATACTGCCTGGGATCTTCCAGAAATTTTTCGGCGACGAATTTGGCGCGCAAGGGGTCCCCGGGCAGCAGGATAGCCTCGGCAATTTCCCCCGGTTTAGCTGCGATATGTGTAGACATGGGCGCTCCTTCTGGTAAATAATAACCTAAGCTTACTCCAAAACTAACCGAGTTTCGAGACAAGCTCAAGAGCCAGGACGAAACCCCTTTGCCGATTCTTTGGCGGATCTCTTGACGAAACAGGCCGTTCCTGTTAGTTTGTCTTATACTCCGGCTAAAGTGGGGGTATTGCCCTTGTAGCTCAGTTGGCAGAGCATATCCATGGTAAGGATAAGGTCAACAGTTCGATTCTGTTCGAGGGCTGACGGATCCGGGGAAAGCGCCGGAGGGGCCTTTCTTTTTATTTTTTTACGGAGGAGGGATTATGGCAAGCAAGAAAGCGGTGGTTGAATTGATAGCCCTGCAGTGCAGCGAGTGTAAACGGCGGAACTATACCACCGCGAAAAATCGGCGGAATACCCAGGAAAAGCTTGAGATGAACAAATATTGCCCTTTCGATAGGAAGCATACCCTGCACAAAGAGACCAAGATTAAGTAGATTTAGGTTCATCCGGGATCGGCAAGGTTCCCGGACAGAGCTTTTAGGCCAGTAGCTCAATTGGTAGAGTATCGGTCTCCAAAACCGAACGTCGTGGGTTCGATTCCTACCTGGCCTGG
>JAIRRU010000131.1 GCA_031255815.1 Treponema sp.
GTTGTTTCCTCTATTAGGTAACCGCTTTGGAATTTTGTAAAGATATTGAACAGGCTCTAAGGTCGTTGACAATGACGGGCTTGAAAACATGGAAATAATAAAATTAAAAATAAACGGCGCGGTGGAACAGGTGAAATAAGAGATAAAGACAAGAGATACGAGAAGCGATGGCCTGTGGAAACGAAATACAACCGGGTAAAACAGAAGATGGAACCGGAGAACTTCAGCGGGCGGCTTGCGGACATAAAGGGCCTGAAGGAAACGGGGGCGAAGAGGCGCGGCTGGTCAATATAGACGGAAAACGATACGGGGAAGCGGATTTCACGTGGTGAGCGCGTGGATAAGGGAACACGGGGGCGGCCCGGATCGAGCCGCCCTCCCCGGTACGCGGATTCGTCATCTTGACCCCCCTCCCCTTCCCGGAGACAATAATCCCATGGCTTCCTATGTCGACCTCGTTTTCGATATTCCCTCGAACCAGGTGTTCACCTATAAGGCCGACGAGAAGGGGGAGGCGGCGGCGGGGAAGCGGGCCATGGCTCCTTTCGGCAGGCGGGAGGCCCTGGGTTACATCACCGGCGAGCGGGAAAGCCTCCCGGCGGGGGTAAAAGAGGAGAGCCTCAAGAGCGTGCGCCGGGTGGTAGATGGGGAGCCTCTTTTTGATGAAAAGGATCTGGAGCTTGCCCGGTGGATTTCGGGCTACTACTTCTGCGGCCCCGGCCAGGCCCTGGCGGCCATGATCCCCTCGGGGAAGCGGGCCGGTTCCTATCCCGGCCTGGGAGGGGCCGAAGAGATAACCGGGACGCCTCTGAAACTTTCCGGCGAACAACAGCGGGCCCTCGACGCCGTTACCGCCTCCCCTCAGTCTTCTTCTATTTTCTACCTCTACGGCATTACCGGTTCCGGAAAGACCGAAGTCTTTCTCCGGGCCGCAGAGCATTTTTTAAACCGGGGGAAATCGGTGATCTACCTGGTGCCCGAGATTTCGCTTACCCATCAGATGGCCGGCGCCATAGGGAAGCGTTTCGGCGGGATCGCGTCGGCCATTCATTCGGGGATGAGCCCCGCCAACCGCCTGACCGAGTGGATGCGGATACGCCGGGGTGAGGCGAGGATAGTTCTGGGACCCAGGAGCGCGGTGTTCGCGCCTCTGCGGGATCTGGGGCTCATCATCATCGACGAGGAACAGGACGGTTCCTATAAATCGGGGAACACCCCCCGCTACCACGCGAGGCAGGCGGCCATGCATCGTTCGGCTGTCGAAGGCGCCCGCCTTGTAATGGGCTCGGCGACTCCCTCGGCGGAGGCATGGAAGCTCATGCGTGAGGGGGCCATCAAAAAGCTCACCCTCACCCGGAGGCTTGCGGGGGGAACGCCCCCGGAAATAAAGCCGGTGAACCTCGAAAACGCGAAAGGCTGCCTCACGGCGGAACTTAAAGAGGAGATCCGCGAAACCGCAAACCTCAAACGGCAGACCATACTGTTTCTGAACCGCCGGGGGTTCGCGTATTTTTACCACTGTCCTTCCTGCGGCTACGAGCTTGGCTGCAAGCACTGTTCCGTTTCCCTCACCTGGCACAAGAGCCGCAATAAGGCGGTCTGCCATTACTGCGGCTACGAGACCGCGCCGCCCGGCGCCTGTCCCCAGTGCGGCTCCCTGGAAGCGGGTTTTACGGGCTTTGGTACGGAAATGATCGAAGAGGAGGTCCGCCGGAGTTTCCCGGATCTCCGGGTTCTCAGGGCCGACGCGGACACGGCCGGCAAGAAGGGGAGCCTCAAGAAAACCCTGGAAAGTTTCAGGGCCGGGGAAGCGGACATACTCCTGGGAACCCAAATGGTGGCCAAGGGGCTCAACTTCCCCGGCGTGCGCCTGGTGGGGGTGGTGCTGGCCGACACGGGGCTTCACCTGCCCGACTTCCGGGCCGCGGAGCGCACCTTTTCCCTGGTGGTCCAGGTGGCCGGCCGTTCGGGCCGCTACTTCCCCGACGGCAAGGTCATAGTCCAGACCCTGCGGCCCCGGGACCCGGTCATAGTAAAATCCTGCGCTCTGGATGTGGAGGGCTTTTTTGAGGCGGAACTCAGCCAGCGGGAGGCGCTCGGCTTCCCCCCCTATACGCGGCTTATCCGCTTTACCCTCCGTTCCGGGGACGCCGAAAGGGCCGGAAAGGCCGCCGCCAGGCTTGCCTCCATCGCCGCTCCCCTCCTCCCTCCGCTTTCCGATGCCCTGGGCCCCGCCGAATGTCCCTTAAGCGTCATCGCGAACCAGCACCGCCGCCAGCTTATATTGCGGGGCCCCCACATGGGAACCCTCCACGCCGCGGCGGGGGCCATTATCGGGCGCTACGAAAAAGGCCGGGACAGCAGGGTTTTCCTCGAAGTGGACGTGGACCCGGTGAGCCTGCTGTAAAAACTTGCGGATCGGTCTTCGCGGTCTTAGACTTAATAGTAATGGAGCAAAGTGTATTCGAAAAAACCCGAAGCCGTACCCCGGTAGTGGACGGCCTTTTCTACCCGGAAGAACCGAACGTCCTGAAAGCCCAAATCCGCTCCTGGGGCATCGATGAGGATTCGGGATGCCGGGGACAGGGGGGGATTATTCTGGCGCCCCACGGGGCCTGGGAGCTGACCGGTAAAATCGCGGGAGCGGCCTTTGCTGCGGTTATGGGGAAGAAAAAATCCCGGGCCGGAGCCGACAGAGTAATGCTTCTCGGCCCGGTTCACCGGGACAGCCGGTGCGGTCTCTATCTTTCCGACTCGGCCTATTTTGAGACTCCTCTGGGCAGTATCCCTGTGGATCGAAGACTCACCGGGGAGCTTGAATCCTGTGGCACCCTTTTTGAAGTCAACGACGCGCCCCATCTGGCGGAACATTCCCTGGAGGTGCTTCTCCCTCTGGTTAAATACTGCTTTCCTGCCGCCGAAATCGTTCCCGTACTTGTGGGCGGCTCCGGATCCGGTCTCATATCCGTCCTGGCTGGGGCCCTGAATCTGGTTCTGAAAAACCGGATGAAAAGGACCCTCCTGGTGGTGAGCACCAATCTTTCCGCCCGCCCGGACCCGGAAAAAGCCCGTACGGAGGCCGACGAAATTATCAGGCTTTTAAACGACAAAGATCCTCAAAGGTTTCTCGCCGCTTTTAAAGAAGGCCGCCTCAGCGCCTGCGGGGCTCCCATATTGGCGGGACTTCTTGAAAGCGGCCTTTTGGAAAAGAAAACCCTGCGCATAGGACCCCGGTGCGACGGCCTTGGTGAGGAGAAAGATACGGTCTGTTACGGCGCTCTGAGCTTTGAATAGGGAAGAAGCTTCTCCCCTCCCCCGGAATTCCTCATTCCGTAAGGGCCGCCGCCGCCGCGCCGAAAAGGGAGGCCTGCTCTACCGGGGCTATCAGGTAGGAACGCAATGTACCCCTGGCCAGCATGACGTGGAGCCATGATTCCATGGCCGTCCTCATGCCATGGTAGACCAGATAGGTGGTCCCTTCCATGGCGATCCTGGCCGGGCTTAGGGGATCGCAACCGCCTCCGGCCCGTATCACGGCGCCGGCCGTCATGGCGGCGGCAAAGAGGGCGCCCCGCTCGGTAACTATCGAAGCGATCCTCACCAGGGAGGCCATGGCGGCTTCCTCATCCTTCCCGAAGAGCCCGCCCAGGATTCCCCCGGCAAAGGGAGCGCGCAAAAAGGCGTTGAGGTCTTTGGTTTGGAGGCTCTCCATGGCAAGCAATTCGCCGGACCTGCCGCACGCGAGGACCCCGTCCCTGACGGCCTGTTTGAGGATATGGAGGGTGAGGGGCCCAAGGTACGCGCCGGCCGCGGCTTTTTCCAGGGTATAGGCGCCGGGGTTGTTCGTGGCGCGGTCAAATTCCCTGTCCAGAGCGCCCATGTAGCGGTGGGCAAAGGCGCCGGTTTCGCAGACCACGATCTGGGGGTTAGAAGCCGACTCAAAGCCTATCTTGGGAATGGACTTTTCGGAGTAAGCGGTGTTAAAGCCCGTGCCCAGTATGCATCCCACCACCGGCCCGGCCCGGCCCTCCGCGCCTTCACAGGCGGCGGGCAGCTCCAGGAGGCCCGAGAGCAGAGTCGCCACCGTGTCGTTGAGGAGCACGATACGGCCCGGGACTTTAAGATTGAGCCGCGCCAGGGCATCCCGAAGCCCCCGGCCTATGGCCTTGCCTATGACTTCGGGGGCGTCCACCTCCTTGCTGAAGGCCATGAGTATGCCGTCGGCGTCACTGGTTATCTCCATAGGATAGGAGAAACAGAAACCTATCCCCTCGATGGGTCCCGGCGCGTCCCTGATCAGGGGAGCGGTTACGCCGGCGATTTCGTCGAAGAATTCCTCCGCCCCCACGCTGCCCCTGGTTCCGGGCATGGGAACCTTGGAGTTGGCGCCTTCCCGGACCTTCCCATTGTCATCAAACTTGACCAGGGCGGCCCTGAGGTTTGTACCCCCCGCGTCCAGGGCGATTACCGTTTTGCCCGAAGGAACTTTGGAGACCGGGCTGATATAGGCGGGGATCATGGGGAGGCTCGAACTCTGCCCCTCCAGCCCCCGTTCCATATCAACAAGCACGTCATCGACCAGGCCGTGGGGATCGACGCGGTCGTAGTGAAACCCGTAATGCCGGGCAAATTCCGATATGAGGCCGGAATCAAAAGCGTTACGCATAGACACCCCTTTTCTATTATGAACATGAAACTCCCGCTACGCAACAGGCTACTCGCTGTCTGCGATAACCCTTTTGCCCTGCCAGTGCCCCCGGAGCCAGCGTATGGTATAGGAACTTCCCCGGGCAATGAAGTCGGCCCCCATGGCCATCCCTACGCCGGCAGGCCCAAGGCCGAATACACAGG
>JAIRRU010000159.1 GCA_031255815.1 Treponema sp.
GTGAAAAAAATAGCTGTTTTGTTGTTTGCCGCCCTTCTCGCCCCGGCTTTCGTTTTTGGGGAGGATATGGCCCCCCTTACCGTTACTTCCACCAGGAACGCTGCCCGGGGCGGCCCCCATGTGGCCTATACCGACGATGTACACTCCCTTTTCGTGAATCCCGCGGCTCTGCAAAAGGCGAACCAGTGGAGTTTCTTTGAGCTTTCCCCGGCCCTTGTCGGCCCGCTCTTCGAGATAGTCGATATTGCCACTTCAAGCGATCCCGGGAAGGCCCTGGGCGAACTGGCCAGGGACCAGAATGGAAAGATCCCCCTGGGCCTCGAACTGCGGGGGCCTGTGTCCTTTGCCTACACGGCAAACGGCTTGGGCTTCGGCGTCTGGGAACAGATATCCGTGGATACCCGGATTAGAGGCGTGGATATCCAAGCCACCGCTATGGCGGATTTCATTCTGAATTACGGGATGTCTTTCCGGCTTCTGGATCTGTCCTACCATCAGCTTGACGCCGGTTTTGTGGTAAAACCCTTCCTGCGCGGCATGGCCTACAAGGAAATGTCGGGGCTGGATCTGGTGGACAATTCGGACCTTCTGCTGGAAGATTTTACGATTCCCATTATCATGGGGGCGGGTTTTGATCTGGGTTTTATGTACCGCTTCTACGATGATCTTGCCTTGGGCCTAACCATAGGGGATGTCTTTACCGGAGGCAGGGCGGTGGGTTCGGCCATGGGTTCCACGCCGGATACCTTCTACCGGGTTCCCATGAGCCTGAATATGGGCCTTGCCTACACTTTCAAGCTGGGCCGGGTATGGAAGGGGGCTCCTTCCCTGCTGCAGTCAAGCTACGCGGCCTTTATGTTTGACTGGCGCAACCTGAACGAGGCTTACCAGTACGACGACTATACCAAACGGAACCCCAGCCTCAATCTGGGCATTGGCCTGGAACTGGGTTTCTTCGATTTCGTGAAGATCCGCATGGGGCTCAATGAAATGCTCCCCACTTTCGGCATCGGCCTTGAGCCCGGCCCCTTCCAGTTTAACTTTGCCATGTACGGCAAAGAGCTGGGAAATGAACCCGGCCGTTTCTCCACCTACGTGTATGACTTCAGCATAGCCATCCGTCCGGAAGCGAAGAAACAGCGGTGGCCCTGGACCCGCCGCGCCCTGGGGAACCTTGCCCTGGAGAAGGCGGGAGTATTGAAACCGAACAGCGATAAACGGGGGAATTAAAAGGAACAGCCCTGTTTTACCTGCTCATAACCTGCGCCGCCGGGGTACTTGCCGGTTCTTTGGTCGCCCGGCTTCACAGTCCCGGGGGGCTTATGCTGGGAGCCCTTGTCGGCGCGGCGCTGTTCAATATTTTTTCCGGCGGCGCGGCCTGGGTTCCGGATAAGACCAAGTTCCTGGTACAGATCATCGCCGGTTCCTTTATCGGCATCGCCATGGAACGGCGGGATCTGGCGCGGCTGCCGAAACTCATTAAGCCCATGCTTGTCATGGGCTTTGGTTTTTTATGCCTCAACATTATCGCGGGCCTCCTCATGGCGGCCCTGAGCCCCCTGGATCTGGCTACCGCCCTGATGTCCGCGGTTCCCGGCGGCGTTAACGAGACCCCCGTCATCGCCGCCGATATGGGGGCCGACGCCCCCAAGGTCGCGGTTATGCAGACCCTGCGGCTGATATTCGGCCTGGGGGCTTTTCCAAGCCTTATCCTGGCATACGACAAATTCCGGCGTCCTGTTTCGCGGCCTCCGGCCTCCCGGCCCGCCGCTTCTTCCCCCTCCGGGCGGGATGCGCTGCCGGAAGATTCCCGGTTCCGGCGGGCTTTAAAGATCCTCCTTACCCTGGGCGCCGGTCTTGTTGCCGGGATCCTGGGAAGCCGCACCCTGATACCGGGCATGAGCTTTGTGTTCCCCCTCGCCGGGGTCTTGATCCTGAAGATGGTCTTCAATTTCGCCTTCCTGCCCCAGAGGCTGCGGAAAGCCGCCCAGGTTTTAAGCGGCTGTTACCTGGGGAGCGGTTTTACCATAGAAACGGTGCTGGAGATGCGCTACCTGGTACTGCCCCTGGTCATCCTGATCCTGGGCTACCTGCTGAACGGTATCGCCACCGGAAAGGCGCTGGAAAAAACCTGCGGTTTCAGCCGTACCGAGTCCATGCTCGTTACCATTCCCGCGGGAGCTTCCGACATGGCCCTTATCGCGGCGGATATGGGCATCGTAAATGCCGACATTTCCCTTCTTCAGGTAAGCCGCCTGATCCTGGTAATGAGCCTCTTCCCCCAGATCATCAATCTTGTGGTCTACTGGTTCCCCGGCTGAAAAGATCCCTTGCTTGGTTTTTTTATTCGTAGCCAAGGGTTTAATACCCCGCCGAACCGCAGGTTCGACTTTAGGGCGAGCTTGTTGATAAGTTACGGTTCAAAAGTAAAAGGAGGGACGGGCGTTCGGGCCTAAACAAAGAAGAGGTTCTTTCCCAGGGAAAAAACCTCTTTAAGCCGAGCTTGTTCCAAACCCCCCGGCGCAAAGCTCCGGTTCGATGAAACAGTCACTTGATAATCTAAGCCGGGTTAGACAGAGAGCGCAACCCGGCTCCCTCCTTTGGACCCTTTCTTACCAGTTCCCGCCGCCGTAGCTGCCGGCACCCCGATCGCGGCGCGGCTTGTCCATGGCTTCGTTCACCCGGAGCTGAC
>JAIRRU010000165.1 GCA_031255815.1 Treponema sp.
GTAGTACGGCCCCCTTCCGAATTCTGAATAACAATCGGCTCGCCAGCCTCCAGGACAGCTACACAGGAATTGGTAGTTCCCAAGTCAATACCGATAATTTTTCCCATGATCTGTTACTCCTTCTCTTATTTTATCTAATTTTGGCTGTCAAAGTCTGCCCTTGGGGCCTTATCCTCAGCGCCGCTTTCCCCGGCGGAACCGGAAACCGGCGCCACGGAAGGATCCGGAACCAGCACCTTCACCTTGGCGCTGCGGATTACCCGGTCTTTCAGGGTGTAACCCTTCAGGAGATCCTGCCGGACGATCTGTTCCGCCGCCTCCGCCGATTTTTCCACCATTAGCGCCTCGTGGCGGTTAGGATCGAAAGGCTCCCCGGCAGAAACATAGCTTTTAAGCCCCCACCTGGTTTCCAGGGTGGCGGAAAGGCGCCTGGCAATCATCTCAAATCCCTCATAGAAACTTTTCAGATCCAGCGAAGGGGCCGCGGCCGGAGGATCTGCGGCGTTTCCCCCGGCCCGTTCCGCGGTAATTTTAGCCGTTTCCAGGGCCCGGTCAAAGTCGTCAAGAATAGGGATCAGATCCAAAAGCAGGCTCTGGTTGGCAAAGTCAATGGCATCCTGTTTTTCCCGGTTCATCCGCTTGCGGAAATTCTCAAAATCCGCGGCTTTCCGCAGATACTGATCCTTCGATTCAGCAAGCTCGGTATCGCTCTTGGCGAGCAGGGCTTCCAATTCCGCAATCTTCCGCTCAGGCGGGGCATCGGCGCCTTGCGCGGCCTCCGGGCCCTTTCCCGGATCCGCGTCCCGCCCCTCCGCCGCCCCGTTAAAGGCAGCTTCCGCGGACGGATCTTCCTGCCGGGGAAAGGCTTCCCCTCCCGGAATTCCAGGATCGGCATCCGGCCTGAGGTTCTCCCCTTCCTGCCTGGTTCTGTGAGACGCATGTTTTGGCATGAAAAATTCCTGTAATTCAGATAGCAAAACTGGCAGGGTTTTAAAACAAACCCGCCTTATCTCGCGCCTGCCCGCAAAGCAGCCGGCTTTACAGGCAAACTTTGCATTTGCATACGCAAACGCAGTTTTTAAGCAAACTCTACCTAAAAAATACTTGCTTAATGGGGGAAAGGTCAAGAAAAAAGCGCGTTTTCCCGGGTTTAGCGGATAAAGAGCAGGGTCGCGGAGACCAGGGTAAGCACATAGACCATTACCCGGAAATGGGCCTCGGACAACTTTTTTACCATCAGGATCCCCAGGGCGGCCCCCGCGAGAATGGCGGGGATCATGCAGAGATCGAGGAACAGGGTTTCCCGGTGGATATTGTGCCAGACAAAATGCTGGATGGGCAGTTTAAGGTAGTTGACCACCATGAAAAACCAGGCCCCGGTTCCCACAAAGTTTAGCTTGGGAAGCCGCGCCGAGAGGAGAAACACCGACATAATGGGGCCCGCCGCGTTGCCGATCATCGTGGTAAAGCCCCCCATGACCCCGAATATGGCCGAAAACCACCAGGGCCGGGCTTTTTCCCCGCCCTTTTCCCCGGAAAGGGCCGCTTTTTCCTCCGCCGGCTTTTTCCCGGCCCGGGCCTTGCGGATGTCGCTCCAGAGCATCACCGCCAGGCCCGCCAGGATACAGGCGGCGATAAGTATTTTGAAACCCTTGGGCGGGATAAAGCGGTCGACCACCAGGGCCGCGCCAAAGCCCGCCAGGGCCCAGGGGAGGAGCCGGATAATGTGTTTCCAGGAAGCCGCCCGCCGGTAATAGATCACCGCCAGCAGATCCGCGAAACAGAGCAGGGGCAGCACCACCCCGGTAGACTCCTTGGCCCCGAAGATCAGAGCCATAAAGGGAATCATCACCGTGGTGATCCCGCTCATTCCGGTTTTCGACATGCCGATGCACAAGCCGCAGCCAAGCAATACCGCCCACTGCCAGGGGGCGAAGTCCCAGGGAAACAATGTTGCTAAATCCATAAAAAGATAATCCGCCCTTCGGGGGGAAGCGTCAATACGGTATTGATACGCCCGTGTCCGTCTCAAAAAACGGTGCGGGCTTGCTTGCTTGCGATGTTCAATTTTTTGTGTTAGCATGTGGAAAATGAACGCCGGCGGAAGCGCCGGGTTAGGAGGAGCAAGCCGGTGATTGATCCGGGATTTTTTTGTGACAGGTTGAAAGGGCGGGGTACGGACTTCTTTACCGGGGTTCCGGACTCCCTTTTGAAGAGTTTCTGCGCCTGCATTACCGGACGCGGAGGGGAAGCCGGACATGTTACCGCGGTGAACGAGGGGGCCGCTGTTGCCCTGGCAGCGGGCTACCATCTGGCTACCGGGAAGATACCCCTGGTGTATATGCAAAATTCCGGTATCGGGAACGCGACGAACCCCCTGCTTTCCCTGGCGGATCCGGAGGTCTACTCGATCCCCCTGCTTCTCCTGGTGGGCTGGCGGGGGGAACCGGGGCTCTCTGACGAGCCCCAGCACGTCAAACAGGGCAGGGTGACGGACGAGCTCTTCCGGACGATGAGGATTCCCTACGCGGTTCTCGCGCCCGACGAGCGGGGCCTCGATTCCCAGCTCGACACGGCCTATACCTATCTCAGGGGGGAAAGCGGCCCCTATGCCCTTCTGGTGCAGAAAAACACCTTCTCCCCCTACGCTTCCCAGGGCGCGGAGGAGGCGGCAGCGGAGATGAGCCGGGAAGAGGCCATTGAAGAGATACTGCGGTTTTCCGGGGAAGGGGAGTTCTTCTTTTCCACCACCGGCATGGCCTCCCGGGAGCTTTACGAGCTGCGGGAAAAGCTGGGCCAGGGTCACGGGCGGGATTTTCTTACGGTGGGATCCATGGGCCACGCTTCCCATATCGCCCTGGGGGTGGCAATGCGGGAGCCCGGCCTGCCGGTTACCTGCATCGACGGGGACGGGGCGGCGCTGATGCATTTGGGCGCCCTGGCCGCCATCGGGAACCTGAAACCCCGGAATTTCCGCCACATCCTGCTTAACAACGGGGCCCA
>JAIRRU010000147.1 GCA_031255815.1 Treponema sp.
ATATCCACCGGAACTTTCCAGGCCCCCGGCGGCTTGGCGGGCCGGTTCCTGGGAAGCGGTTTGGGTTTTGCCGCCGGGATTCCCCGGGGGGAGTTTCCGGAAGGACGGGTTCCGCCGGAAGGTTTTGAAAGAGGCTCTTTTGCGCGGGGCCCTTCAGCATGAGGCTCTTCCGCACCGGGTTCTTCCGTGGGGGGTTCTTCAGCACGAGGTTCTTCCGGGCAGGATTCTTCAGCGGAGGGGCCTTCCGCCAAGGCCTGTTCCGGGGCGTCGTCTTCGCCGGGATCATCAGGCTCGTCGGAATCATCAAGATCATCAAGTTCGCCGGAATCATCAGGATCATCAAGCTCGCCGGAATCATCAGGCTCGTCGGAATCATCAAGATCATCGGGGTCATCAAGATCTTCCAGTTCCTCGGGTTCACCGGGATCTTCCGTTCCGGCGGGCCGGGCCCTTTCCGCGGCCCTGGCCGCTTCCACGCTGGCCAGGGGCTTTGGTTCGGGGAGTTTGATGTTTATGTACGAGAGGATCTCCCGGCGGGGTTCCTCAGCCTGCCGCGCCGTTTCTTCGGGATCCGGGGTATCGGCGGCGGCTTTTCCGGTTTCCGCGGCCCGGAGGGCGGGGGGAAGATCATCGTAACGCAGGCTTCCCGAAGGGCCCGCGGCGGCTTCCGTGTAGAACTGCCTCAGCCGGGTATCTTTTCCCGAAAAGAGGAAAGCGTCGGCGTCGAATTCGGGAACCGGGGAGGGACTGCCCGCCGCCGGGGCTTTTTCCCCGGGGAAAAAGCCGGAAAGAAAGGATTTCCCCTCCTCCGCCCTCGCGGTCTTTTTCTCCCGGTGTTCCCGCTCTTTCAGCCTGTCCCCGCCGGCGCGCAGCCAGCTGCCGACACGCTGGCGAAAGCCGCTGCTGCCGATAAAGGCCCCCGGCTCCCCGGTTCCGCTCCCTTCCCGGGCCCCGTCCGGCCCGTTCCCGGCGGCAAGTTTTGAAAAGAAGCCCGGCTCCCCCGTCCTGGGGAAAAGCAGGATCCGCAGGGCCATGATCACCAGGGCCTCGAAAACGGTAAGGACGGCGATGATAAAGGTAAACCCGGTCTTCCCGGTAAGCGCCAGGAAAGCGAACTGCCCGGAACGGAATTCGAAGTCCCGGACAAAGGAGACGCCCGCCGCCAGGGTCAGGAAGGGGAAAACATTCACGCTCAGGAAAAAAACGCGATCGGGCCGCCATTCCTTATCCGCCAGGATGAAAGAGGCGTAGGCCAGGTTTGCGGGGACGGCGAAGGCGAGCAGGCCGTAGGAAGCGGCTAAAAAAGCGCCGGGGCCGGAACCGAAGCCGGGGATCCCGAGAATGGCCCCGGCGATGGCCAGCCCCAGAACCAGCGAGACAAGGCCCAGGCCCAGGGCGACGGCAACAGCAACAAGGCGGTATGTTTTTTCGGTCTGAGGTAAAATCTCTTCTGACGACACGGAACGGCTCCCTATTTACATATATCGGCTATAAAGGCTTCGGGGTTCAGCTGGTAATAGAGAAAGCCGTATACCGCGGCTGCGGAGACCACTTTCCGGCCGTAGTCCCGGGTCTCCCGGTATTCGATGGTTTCCAGGAAGAGATCCCCCGGCAGGGCGCCGGAAGCCTCGTGCCAGCGCCGCACCCGGTTCATCCCGCCGTTGTAAGCCAGGATACTCAAGAGGAGGCTCAGGCGGTTCCGGAGGTATTCCAGGTAAAAAGAGCCGATGTACAGGTTTGTTTCCGGGTTCCGGAGATCCGGATCCCCTTCCCCGGTGTAGTCGGGCCCGCCCTGCCGCTTTATCCGGCCCGCCATTTCCCGGGCGGTGGGGGGCATCAGTTGGGTCAGGCCCACCGCGCCGGCCCGGGAGACAATGTCCGGCTGGAAGGCGCTTTCCGTCTTCACCAGGGCCCAGAGCAGGCCCGGCGGGAACCCGGCGGCGGCGCTCCGTTCCTCCACCGTCTCCCGGAAAGGCCGGGGGTGGGCGAATTCCAGATCCCGCCGCTCAAGTTCGTAACCATCCCGGCTCATGTAGGCGTTAACATGCCGGATAAGCTCCGGGTAGAGACCGGCCTCCTCCATGGCTTCCCCGATACGGCGGAGTTCGGGAAGGCTCAGGCCGTCCCTCAGTTTTTCCAGGTAGGGAAGGGCCTGCCGGGGGACACGGGCGTCGAAAAAACCCAGCAGGAAGGCCATTTCCCGGGGATGGGGAAAAGCCGCCGGCTCCCCGGAAGAAGATCCGCCCGGATCGAGGAAGGGTTCCCCCAGGAAGAAGGCGGCCAGGGCCCGGTAGTACAGGGTTCCTTCCCCCGCCCGGGAGCCTGCCTGGTAGGCTATCCGGAAAAAATCCGCCGCTTTTTTCTCCCCCGCGGGCACGTAACCCAGGGAAACAAGCCTTCCGGCGATGCAGGCGTACTTTGCCGTGGAAAGCCGGTCGCCGCCCCCCTCTATCCGGGCCAGGATCTCGGAAAAACCCTCCCACCGCTTCCCCGAGGCCAGGCGGTAAGCCAGGCGGTCAAGAATGTCGCTGAAGTAGGCGTCGTCGTTCCAGCGGGGGATGTAGGAGGCCGCCAGGGGGAGGATCTCCGGAATTTCTTCGGTAAGAGCCGTGTCGAGGATATACCAGATGCAGGCGTCTTCCTGGATCTTGTCTGGGGCGGCTTCCAGGGCCCGGCTGAACAGCTCCCGGCTCCGGCTGTAGTCCTGCCGCTGGCGGGCAATCCGCCCGGCGAAGTAGAGCAGGCGGTAACGCAGGGGCGGGGTATCCTCGTCCAGGAATTCCACCGGGGAGACTGTCCGGGTATCGGTTCGCAGGCCCTCTTCCCAGTTCAGAAAGAGTTCGGCGCCTTCGTTTCCGGAGGGGGTAAACTGGAAGCAGCGCCCCAGATCGTTCATCAGCCCCGGGTACCACAAGAAAATATCCGGCCTTTCCTGCAGAGTCTCCCGGAAATGCTCAAGCCCCTCTCCAAAAGCCCCCCGGGCTGTGGCAAAGCGGGCCGCCATAATAGTTTCCTCCCGCCGGGTAAAGAAGCCGGGGTACTCCCGCCGGATCTCCTCCCAGGCCCAGGCCGCCTCCTCTGCGGGGATCTCGCCGAAAAAGAAGACCAGGGCCTTATCTTTGGCCGCATCCCCGGTATAGGGAAATTCCGCGTCCGCATCCCCGGCAGGGCCCGGCTCTCCGGCCTTTTTCCGCAGGCCCAGTTCGGCCAGGAAAAGGAGGGCGTTTTCCCAGGAAGCCCGGCCGGTTTCGGGAACCCGGTTGATATCCTGGAGGGCCTCCGCGTAACGGCCCAGGCGGTAATACGCCGCGGCCCGCAGGCTCCGTTCCCCCTCAAGGTTCCCGCCGGAAGACGGGCTTCCGGCAGCCGCCCCCGCGGAGGGAGCGGCCCCCGGCTCAGGGGCCTTGGGGCGGGGCAGTTTTTTTAGAACGGATTCCGCCAGATCAAGGTCTCCCTCCAGGAGGGGGCGGAGAAGCCGTTCCGCCGCGGCGTTCCGGATAAGCGCCTCCGGGCTTTGCAGGGCGTTTTCAAAGAGCGCCCGGACTTTGGAAGGCTCGGCCTCGGGGGAAGCGGAACTTTTCAGGGCTTCATAAAAGGCGCGGGAAGCCGGATCCCAATCCTGGCCGCTGCAGGAGCAGAGGACGAGGCAGGCCAGGACAAGGGAAAGGGAGGAGCGCAAGGTTCCCACTAATTTTTAGGCGGAATACGGATAGTCTTGCCGGAAATGATCAGATCCGGGTTTCTAATACCGTTGTGCCGGGCGATCCGGGGGTAGAGCCAGGGGTTCCGGTAGAAGGCCTCGGCGATATCCCAAAGCGTGTCCCCCCAGCGGATCCGGTAAGCCACCCCGTTCCGGGGAATGGTGGCGGGAACCTTGTAGGAAGATACCGGCGCGGGAGGCCGGACTCTCCTGGCCGCGCTAACCGGGGCGGGGCGGGCCGGGGCGCTGATAACCGGAGGCGGCGCCTGAACCGGGGCCGGCTGGGGGGGCCGGACCGGATCGGCTGCTTGCACCGGGGGGGCGGCCGGCCGCGCGGAAACCGGCGGCTCGGGCGGGGCAGGCGGTTGGGGCGGCTCAGGCGGCGGGGAAGCGGGCTGGGAAAGGGCCGGAGAGGTTTCGGCCCCCGGAGAAAGGCCGGAAGCGTCTTTGCCCCGGAAAAAGAAGAACCACAGGGCAAGGCAGAGGGCGATGATCAGCACGCCGATGATAATAACCGCCGGCCAGGGGAAGAATCTTTTCTCCTCTTTTTTCTTTATCTTTTCGCTCCGTTCGTAAAGGCCGCTGGGGGGTTCCTCGTTCTGCTCCAACTCGAAATCGGGAAGCTCGTAATCCCGGATATCCTCGTCAAGGGATTTAAGGGAAACATTCAGGTACTGGTGCTGGCCGCCGGAACTGGTATCCAGATCGATGGCCTCCGCGCTGATCTCCCCGTTTTCGGTGGAGGAAATAATCATCTCAATGGAAGGATCCCCCTTGGGTTTCGGTTTTATATTTTCCACTACCAGGCTGCCGATATAAAGCGCGTCGGCCATGGTCTTGGCAGCGCTCTTATAGAGATCGATCTGGACGCTGCTCTGCTTGTTGTGCACCGTGGTAAGCACCAGCCGTTTTTTCGATTTAACATTTTCGTCTATGATAGGGTAAAATTCGCCGTTGGCTATTTTAATGCCAATAGTTCCCGCCATCGGTCCTGCTCCTTATATTCTGCCGCCAGGTTTTTAACAAACTGAGGCTGTTCCAAAATGTCAAATTTTGGAGCAGCTTCTTTTAACTGTCTTGAACCATCCCGAAACCAGGCGGGCTCCGGGACTGCTTTTTATATTTCGGCTGTTTCTCTTAATTTAAACAGTTCCTTACCGGGCATTTCGGGTATTTTTACATTTTTTGGCGTGATTTTCCGATCTTGTTTGTACTGATTTATGCCGGAATTTCGGCGCCTGTTCCAAAAATTGAAGTTTTGGAACAGCTTCGATTAAAAAAGTCCCGAAAGGAACCGATAATAAGGCATGATTAGTATCCTTCCTATTCTATTAGCAGGCATTGGCCTTGCCGGCGTGGTATTGATAGCTATGCTGATCCTTGGCCGCGGGAAAGGGAATCTGAACACCGGTCACGGAAGAAGGATGAGAGGCCGGGATGCGATTGTCAAAGACGCTGCCAAGCGCCTTAACCAGAACCCCCGGGATCCCCAGGCCCTCAAAGTGATGGCGGATATCTATTACCAGGAAGAAAACTGGGCCGACGCCATGAAAACCTACGAAACCCTTACGGAAGTGGCGGGGGGCAACAGCGGGGTAGACGAATTTGAGGCGAACAGGGGATACGGCCTTGCGGCCAGCAAACTCAACATGCAAAACGAGGCCCTCCGGGGTCTAAGCGCCGCCCGGGCCCTCCGTCAGGATGATTTCGAGGTAAACTGCACCCTGGGCTATCTGGAATTTCAGCGGAAAAACTATGAAAAGGCTATACAGCTTCTGGATCAGGCCCGCAAACTAAACCCGGAAAGCACCATGGCCCTGCGTTACCTGGGCCATGCCCTCTTCAGGCTGAAAAAGGCCAAGGAGGCGATGGTGTATATCCGCAAAGCCATCGACCTGGCCCCGGACGACAAGGAATCTCTCTACACCCTGGCGGAGTGTTACTACGAGGCGAACCAGATCGAGCAGGCCCTGCGGCTCTTCGGCCATATGCGGGCGGATCCCAACATGGGCCCCAGCGCCTGCCTTTTTTCGGGCACCATAAAAATGGAACTGCGCCAGACCGATTCGGCCATTCAGGATTTCGAGATCGGGCTCCGGCATCAGGACATCAAGGCCGATATCCTGGTGGATCTGCGTTACCGGCTTGCCCAGGCCTACCTTTCAAAAAACGATATCGCCAAGGCCATGCCCCTGCTCCAGATGATCCAGGCCGACACCCCCGGCTACAAAGACGTAACCGTGCTTATCAGCAAATACCAGGAGATGAACGCCAACCGGAACCTGCAAATATACCTTATGGCCCCCTCCGCGGATTTTGTGGCCCTCTGCCGGAAGATCGTCATGACCTACTTCCCCAAGGCGAAGGTAAAGATCACCAATATCCAGGTGAACAAAAACGAATGGGCGGATATTCAGGCGGAGGTGGATACCCCCAGATGGTCGGATCTTATCATGTTCCGGTTTATCCGCACCCCGGGCTCCATCGGGGAGCTTATTGTCCGGGATTTCCACTCCCACCTTAAAGAGGTAAAGGCGGGCAAGGGAGTCTGTATTACGGTGGGGACTTACTCCGAAGAGGCGAAGCGGTATACCGAGGCCCGGCTTATCGATCTTATCGAAAAGGAAAAGCTTACCGCCATGCTCAACATGGTGGACGCCCGGGCGGCGGTTACGGCGCCCAAAAAAAGGTAGCCGCCCTTCCAAGCCGGGGCGAAAGGAGGGCTATGCGCCCGGTAGAACGTTTCCTTTCCCTGCTTGAACGCCTGGAACAGGCCCGGGATAGCGGCAGCGCTTCCGCCTCCGGGGATCGCCTGGCCCGGGAATTCGTAAACCTTTGCGCGCCGATCCTGGGCGCGGCCGCCGCAAAGGATCTCTGCGCCGCCGCATTTGAGCGGCTCAAGGCAAAGCGCCCCCCCGCCTGCCGCAAACTTGGGTTTATCGCCGCCTTCCTGCTGGACGACTTTGACGACGAGTCCATGGAACTGGACGATGAGGACTGGAAGGACATCCGGGAAGCCCTGGAAGACGCTTCCGCCGGGATGAACCTCGACGTTTTGACAACCCTGATGGGCGGGCTTCTCTCCCGCGGCAAGCTGGATCAGCGCCCCGCCCAGCCTTATGGAACTGTTGGCCGGAATTTCCGGCTTCCCCCCTCCCCGCGCCAGCAGGCTGATTTAGAGTAATGAATAAAAGGATAGCCACGAACCTCACCAACCGCACGAACGGAAAAGAATAGAGGACTGAGTGTCTTGTTTAGCCTAAAAGTTACGATATATGAATTCAAGAAATTTACCGCCAAGGCCGAAGGCCAGGCGAAAAGGCGCACGAAGTGTGGTAGCCAAGATAAAATCTGACACTTGGTGAAGGGCGGGGCAGGGAGCGCTTGTTCATTTCTTCGTGTTCCGGCGGGCCGCAGTTCACCTTTGTGCGCCTTGGTGCGCCTTCGTGGTTAAAATTCTTATTCCCGGTTGCTACTCTTATCTTGAGTTTTAAAGAAGGCGCGCGAAGGGAGGGGCAGGGAGCGCTTATTTATTCCTTCGTGTTCCGGCGGGCAGCGATCCGCCTTGGCGCGCCGCGACTCCGGCCTCTTGGCGGTTTAAATTCCTGTTCCCGGTTGTTAGCCTTATCCGGTGGTTTAGTGTAAGCGGCGTGCCAGGATTTCTTTACAGGCGGGGCGAAAAAAGGGGCCTTTTTCCCCTGGAAACAGGCCCCTTTGCAGGATTGATCTAAGCCGGGCGGTCCCGATGCGGGGCCCGGCTTCCTCCTTTAGAAAC